>JANOHG010000275.1:0-3847 GCA_031406375.1 Archangiaceae bacterium
ACATAAATGCGTATGTGCAAGATGACCACGTGACATTTATTATGTTGAACATTTTTCATTTTAAGAGTCCACTTATGGTAAAATAGTAGCCCGCAGCTCCGGTGGTGCCGTATTCGTGGTTTCCAGGAGCTGGGTAGGTGATGTCTTTGAAACGGCCCCAGGTCGGGTGGTAGAAATTGTTGAAGTTCGCAAGCTCGCCGTTTTCGTATTGCAGATCGCCAAGCGTGAGCACGGCGTCGTAGCCACCGTTAGCAATCAGGTCTGACGTCTTTTTCTGATTGCCGATCGAAGTGGCTGAGATGTCACCCGCTGCGGCAATGACGACGGTGATGCCAGCGTCTGCGCTTCCGCCGCCGACTCCTGAACCACCACCGCCGCCCGCGCTCAATCCACTGCCTGCACCTCCTCCGGAACTGCCTCCGCTTCCGCCTCCCGTGCTTGCGAATTTGCCGGTGCTACAGCTGGCGAGCACAAAGAGAGCAGCGAGACCAAAGTGGTGCGTTCGAAGGTGCATTGGGCGCTTATGCTACCCCCGCGTCGATGACCCTCGGCCACCCGCTGTGCCGCTATTCCCTAAGTACTCAGAACCTCAGGCCCGAGCTTGCGGATCGTTAAGACTGGGCCGCGACGTGGGCGCGTCGGGGCTCCAAAACGTAGAGCTGGCAGCGGTTCGAATCGTTCGCAGCGCGATCACTTCAGCGAGTTCGACCACATCCAAAGAAATTCCGTCGACGCGTTGGACCAGTTCGCGGACGAGGCGATTGATGCCCGACGAAGACTCCTCAATCCACCCCAGGGTCGACACCACTCGGCGGGCAACCTCGCCACGGATCTCCTGCACACCGCCGACGGTTCCGGTCACGACCTTCTCAGCGACTTCGCAGCTGGCGAAAATCAGCGCCGGCACGAATGTGCGACCCTCGTTCGTGCGACTTCTGCCGTCGAAACTCCCATCGCGGTCGCTTGCCATCGGATAGAAGTTGGCTTGCGGCTTCTGAAGAATCTTTTCAGTCATTCGTCGCGCTCCCGTCACCACCCCGAAATTGGGATGAGCGTCGACAGGGTGCCAGCGATGGCCGGGCTTCGATGTGAACACACCGGGGCGATTGTGAAACGGAGCCGTCGCAGCCTTTTCCGGTACGGTGAACTTGCGATCGTCGAGGCCTGCCCACCGTGATAGTCCGCAAGGGGTGGCTGGCGCAGTTGCGATCGACATCCGAGACGTAAGCAAGCGGTATGGGCCGAGGTGGGCGTTGGCCCGCTTGAGCTACTGCCTGCCCGCGGGGCGTTCTTTGTTGCTCACCGGTCACAATGGCTCGGGCAAGACCACGCTGCTGAGGATGATCGCCACCGCCACGTTTCCTACCGCTGGCAAGCTGCTCGTGCTCGGAATGGACTCGCGCGACGATCGCGCGGCGATTCGACACCAGGTCGCGTTGCTCTCTCACGCCAGCTTCCTTTACGAAGACTTGACCGCGTCGCAGAACCTGGTCGTGCTGGGTAGGCTGATGGGCCTTGACGAGCCCGCGAAAGCCGCCGCGGCCTTGCTCGATCGCGTCGGCCTTTCGGCCCGCACCGACAACCCGGTGCGACAGTTTTCAGCCGGAATGCGCAAGCGGGTCGCGATCGCCCGACTGCTGTTGAAGGCGCCTTCGATAGCGCTGCTCGACGAGCCGTTCGGCGAGCTCGACCCCGCGGGGATCTTGCAGATGGAAAGCCTGATCGCCGAGCTCAAGGCGCAGGGCACCACTCTGGTGTTGGCGACCCATCAAGTCGAGCAAGGCATCAAGCTCACCGAAGAACGCCTGCACCTTGAGAACGGTCGGATGACGGTGGCCGCGTGAACGCCGCCCCAGCTCCGGCGACAAGCCGCCGCCCGCCGGGCATGTTGAAGACGGTGGTGATCGTGCTGCGCAAGGATCTGCTGATTGAATGGCGCACCCGGGCGCGCCTCAACGCCCTCATTTTCTTCGCGCTCGCCACCTTGCTGATGTTCAACTTCGCGCTGGGCCCCGACACGGTCTTGATGCGGGCGCACGCCGCAGGCTACCTGTGGCTGGCAATCCTCTTCTCTTCCGTCTTGTCGTTGGGCGAGTCATTTCGAATCGAGTCCGAGAACCTGGCCCTCGATGGAATCAAGCTGGCGCCCGCGGACGCGCGCGCGATCTTCCTTGGCAAAGCGCTCGGCAACACGCTGATGCTCTTGTTGCTGTCTCTGGTGTTGTTGCCAGCGACGATCGCGCTCTTCGATGTGCGCATCAGTTTGGGGCTGCCGACGCTGATTGGCATTCTCTTGATCGGATCTCTGGCGATCAGCGCCCCCGGCACCATTTACGCCGCGATCGCTTCGAATGCCCGCGCGCGCGATGTGCTGTTGCCCTTGCTGCTGTTTCCGATTCTGATCCCTGCGTTGCTGGCCTGCGTGAAGGCATCAACACTGGTACTTCAGGGTGATCCGATGAACCAACTGAACTCATGGCTGCGTTTGCTGCTCGCCTTCGTCGTCGTTTACTGGTCCATCGGGTTCGTGCTGTTCCCCCGCGTCATCGAGGACGACTGACATGACCTTCGATATCCCCATCGCCATCCTGTTGCTCGTGGTTGGCCTCGTCGCCTTGAACATCTTCAAGCCCAGCTCGCGCAGGTGGGTCTGGAAGCTGATCGCCGTCATCACGCTCGTGATGCTGGGAATCCACCCCTACTTCGCGTTGGTGTGGGCACCGCCTGAACGAGAAATGGGCGAGGTCTACCGGATCCTTTACGTCCACGTGCCGCAGATTCAGGTGGCGATGGTCGCATTGGCGATCAATGCCGGTTGCTCGCTGACTTACCTGCTGAAAAAGAGCTGGGTCACCGACTCGCTTGCGGAAGCCTCGGCCGAAGTGGGTGTCTACATGGGCTCGGTGGCAGTCTGCCTCGGAGCGATCTGGGGCAAGCCCACCTGGGGCGTCTATTGGGACTGGGATCCCCGCCTCACCACCGCAGCCATCTTAATCGTCGTCTACACCGGCTATCTCACCCTGCGCCGGTTCGTCGAAGACCCCGAGAAGCGCGCCACCTGGAGCGCAGTGATGGGGATCATCGCCTTCGTCAACGTGCCAATCACTTACATGAGCGTGCAGTGGTGGAACAGCCTTCACCAAAAGCAGTCGTCTCCGAAGACCGTCGACCCGCAGATGGTGTGGGTGCTGCACTGGAGCCAGGTCGCGTTTTTCTGCCTGATGACGTTGTTCGTCTGGCACCGGTACCAGCTGGCGAAAAGCACCCGCGAGAAAGAAGTCGCACTTCCTGAAGCCCTGCCTCCCATTCGCCCGGAGGCAGCATGACCTGGATGATGCTGGCCGCTGAAGCCCCGCCCGTGATGGGAAGAATCGTCGGGGGGTGGGAATACGTCTGGGCTTGTTACATTCTCACCTGGATGGGAATCGCCCTTTACGCGACGTCCCTATTTCTTCGCCGCCGAAAGACTTAGGTAGGTACCCATGACGCCAGCCGCCAAGAATCGTCTGCTCGCTGTTGGAGCGCTCCTCGTCGCCGGAGTCGCTCTGGCGGTTGTTTCCTGGGGAAACATCGGAGAAAACCTCGTCTATTACTGGACCCCGAGCGAAATGCTTGCTCAGGGCGAGAACGCCTATGGCCCCACCGTGCGGCTGGGCGGCGTCGTCGAGGCTAAAAGCATTGTCTGGAACGCTGCCCACACCGCGCTCGACTTCAAGGTCGCCGACAGCCGGGAAGAAGGCGCAGCGACTGTGCCCGTGTCGTGCGATCAAGTGCCGCCTCAGATGTTTCGCGAAGGAATCGGCGTCGTCGTCGAAGGGACGTTCGCCAAGAGTGGCACCTTCAAGAC
>JANOHG010000311.1:0-2312 GCA_031406375.1 Archangiaceae bacterium
TCAGCGGCTCGTCACCATCATGCAGCGGTTGCGGGCCCCAAATGGCTGCCCGTGGGACAATGAGCAAGACCTGAGGTCACTGCGGCCCTACCTGGTCGAAGAGTGTTACGAGGTTCTCGACGAGATGGATCGGGTGTCGTACGGCGGAGCCTGGCGGCCGTTCGCTGAAGAGCTGGGTGATCTGCTCTTTCAGATCGTCTTTCATGCGCAGCTGGCAGCCGAGAAGGGCGAGTTTGGAATGGCCGAGGTGTGTACGGCGATTGCCGACAAGAACGAGAGCCGACACCCTCACGTCTTCAAGGAAAACCCGCCAAAGTTCGAAGGTTCCACCCAAGTGCTCGAGAATTGGGCAAAACTGAAAGCGGACGAACGAAAAAAGAAGACGGGCAAAGTCGGCAGCGTTCTCGATGGGGTTCCTTCGGCCGCGCCGGGGTTACTGCGCGCCGAGCGCCTCACCGAGAAAGCCTCGCGCATCGGCTTCGACTGGAAGCAGGTGCAAGACGTGCGCGCCAAGCTCGACGAGGAACTGGCCGAGCTCGACGAGGCGATCGCCGGTGGGAAACGTGACGAGATGGAGCATGAGCTGGGCGACGTGCTGTTCTCGGTTGCCAACCTGGCGCGCTGGATAAAGACGCCTGCCGAGGATGCGCTGCGGCAAGCGAACGCGCGTTTCACCCTGCGATTTCAAAGGGTAGAAGCGCTGCTCGAACTCGAGGGGATCCAGTTTGGACAGGCGACGCTCGAGCAGCTCGACGTCTTCTGGGAACAGGCCAAACGGGAAGAGAAGGCCGCTCTGGCGGCGAAAGCTTGATCTTTGCAGGCTCACCGTCGTAGGTAGGCCCCCTTTCTTCAACGACCTTTCGAAGGAGCAGTACTTTGGCCAACACCCGATCTGCAACGAAGCGTAACCGTCAGTCTGTCAAGCGCCGCGCCCGCAACGTTTCAGTGCGCAACGGCGTGAAGTCTGTCGTCCGCAAGGCACGTGAGGCGATTGCCGCTGGCGACCCTGTGAAAGCGAAGGAAGCCGTTCGGGTTGCGACGCGCCTTCTCGATCGCGCCTCGACCAAGGGTGTCCTTCACTCGGGCAACGCTGCTCGTCGCATTGCCCGTCTCGCCCACGCTCTGGCCGCAAAGAAGTAGCTCTCGTACGAAAGCGCGGACTTCCGGGCTGTCGTTCTAGCGGCTGGCGAGCCGTTCGTACCCTTCACGCATCATCTGTTCGGCAAGGCGGCGCAGCGCTGCCGACCGGTTGGCTTCGGTGAGCAACACGTCTGCTCCCGAAGGGTATTCTTCGTTTCCGCTCACCGTGGCTTCGGCGAGCACGCGACCTTGGTTCTGCAGTCGCAGGTGGACGTTCGCGCTCAGCCGGTAAGTTGGGAGCTTGAGGTTCCCACTCGTCCGGTCAATGCCAGCCAATACCGGTGAGCCACTGATGGACTCGAGCGTGCCTTCAATCACCGCTGGAGTCTGCGATGTACCCAACGTGCCGGCACGGGTGAGCTGCTCGCGAAATGCCTGGGTGAAGAAGATCTCGGCGGTGGGCTCACCGGTTCGGTTGTCGAATACCGGCGCATGCACGGCCCTTATCCCTTCGGGCAATGACCCTGCGGGCGCGGTGAAGCGATAGCCACAGGCAGACAAAGCGAAACACAGCAGCGCGCGGGGCAGCAAAGCGGTGCTCAGAAAGTCATTACCGTCTGCAGCGGGCCGGGGATGACGAAGTTGGCCTGAGCTGGCGTGGGACCCCCGAGCGGCTGACCGTTGTCGAGCGCGTCGAGTCGGCGACGAACTTCGTCCATCTGCTTGCCGTTGATGCTTCGGGTCCTGATTCGCGCCCCGAGGCTGATGGCTCCGACGATGGTGAGTACGATTCCCACTGCGACCATGATGACGCCAACACCCATCACGACCGCGGAAATTCCGGTGGCAACCCCCATCGAGACGCCGGCTTTGGAAGCGATGAGCCCGATGATGCCGCCGATGGTGACGCCGACGCCGGGGATAATCAGCGCCACCCCCACCGAGAGCAGCGCGATCGGCCCACCCAGCCCCGGGCGGGTTTCATCCAGCCGCCGCAGCTCGGCGATCAGCTGTTCCCGACTTAACTGCTCGAACATCGGCCGCGGCACGCGCTCGTCGTCTGAGGCGAACAATGGGCTGAAGCGGACATCGCACAACGCGACATTGCGCGCTTCGACGTTGTCGAGCAGCAAGGTCCCAGGAGAAAGGTGCACCAGCGTCGCAAGCAATAGGCCAGTCATCGACCTCATCTTCTAGTACGACAGCCCGGACGTCCGTGCGTGGATCGGCCG
>JANOHG010000315.1:0-9753 GCA_031406375.1 Archangiaceae bacterium
GCGTCGATCGCGACGGCGGTCTTGCCCGTCTGACGGTCGCCGATGATGAGCTCGCGCTGGCCACGGCCAATCGGAACCAGCGCGTCGAGCGCCTTGATTCCCGTCTGCATCGGCTCGTGCACCGACTTGCGCTTGACGGTATCGCCTTCGCGGATGGCGACGAAGTCACCCATGATTGCGACGCCGACGTTGTCTTCCTCGAGGTTGAGGACGAGGCCGCGGACGCCATTGGAGAACTCGACCAGTTCTCCAGACTGCGCTCCTTCAAGGCCGTAAACGCGCGCGATTCCGTCGCCGACTGAAAGCACAGTGCCAGTCTCGGCAATGGTGACCTTCTTGCCGTAGTCCTGAATCTGATCGCGGATGATGCGGCTGATTTCGTCGGCGCGGATTTGCATGGGTATTCCTTCGACTTTGCAGGCGAAAATACGGGGTGAAAGTGCCGGGCTCCTAGCACGGCCATTTTCAGCGGTGTAACGGTTTCTGAAAGACGGTGGCCCCCGCCTTCAACCAATCGTTCTTGGTCACGTTCGTTTAGCTTCTGCCGCGAAGCGGGGGCAACTTCGGGCTCATGCCGTCACTTGAGCATCAGGCGTTGGGTCCATTGCTCCGCAGCGGGAAACGGCAGGATGACATTGGGGGCGGCGCCCTCGTTCGGCGCGGTCCAGATAGAAACGTGAAGGGACGTGCCGTCGGCAAGTGTGTGGTGCTCCTCGTCTTCAGGAGGCGCCAGTTCTTTAAGTGCCGTGGGTTCAGGCTCGATGAAGAGCACCAGCCAACGAAGCTGTGTGGGCTCGTCTGGAAGTCCCAGGTAATTGACGTAGAGGCCTTGGCCACGCTGCTGCCACTTCATCTGTGGCGTGGTGAACTGGCGTGGCCAGCTCTTGGAGGTGGCGCGCATCTGCTCGACTGTGCGAATCGCGGTGCGGATCTGCGCGAAGCGCAGCTGTTCGACTGCCGCGAGCGCGCTCACCCGCGCCTGGTAGGGCAGCAACTCGGCGTTCCGTCTCGCCGCGTCGCGGCGCTTGAAAGAAATGAGCCCGACGGCTGTCACCAGCATCACCAGAGCGAGGCCTGCGAGCACCTTCTTATTTCGGAGCGTCACGAAAGAATCTTCAGCTGCCAAGACCGTCGACAATCAGCCAAACAGCCGCTCGGCGGCGCTCAGCCCCCACCAGGCTCCAGCACTGACAGAGAGCAGCCCGGTCGCCAGCAGACATGCGGCCATCATCTTCGGAGCGCGCTGCAGTCGCGCCAACGGCACACCGCACAACCCGCTCAGCAGCGCCATACCGACCACGCTGCCTGCTCCAAACAGCGCAATGTACGTCAGCCGTGCGCCGACACTTGGAAGTTCGGCCAAGACGAGGGCAGTCAAAGCTCCACTGCCGGCCAGGCCGTGAACAATTCCCACCAGCAGCGGGCGGGTCGCAAGCGTCCATCGGCTCACGTGAACGTGGGGAAGGTCGGCCGCGTGGGTGTGGAGCACCTCGCCGTGACGATGCGCTCGCACCCTTCCCGCCCGTCCCTCGCGGATTGCACGCGCGATGGCGCGCAGGCCGAGACCGACAATCATCATCCCCACCCCGAGCTCCAGCGCATCAGAGATGTGGGCTGGCATCTGCGTCTCGATGATTGCGAGAGACCCTCCGACCAACAGCAGCGCGAACGAATGGCCCAGCCCCCACAGAGCGCCGAGAAACAGACCGCCCCTTACTGAACGTTCTTCGGCCGCCAACGTGGAAACAGCCGCGAGATGATCGGGCTCGAAGGCGTGGCGAATGCCAAGCAGGACACCAAGCATCGCGGCGAGAAGAGAGGCAAGCAAAGCGACGGCCTTAAACGTCAGCCGACGCCCGAGGTCAACGCACAGACGAGTGTTTCAGCGTTTGCCCTCGAGAGCCAGCCGCGCGCTCCACTGCAGCGCGCTCACTTCTCCAGCGTTGAGCGCGTCAAGCACAGTGGACGCCAGTTGCTCTGCGCGCCTGCGAAAGTACCCGTCGCCCCCATCTTCCGGGGTGGTGATTTCGGCTTTCGCCAACCCGGGGACAATTTGGAGCGAATGCAACGGAGGCTTCAGCGGCAGCAGGCGGCCACTTTGCGCCTTGAAGAAATCCCCCACCAGCTTCACCGCGTCCGGCTCATCGCGAAACGCGACATCCATCACCAGGTTGTCGGTGCGCTCGAAGTCGCGCGGCTCATTGCCCACAAACAGTGAGAACCGCAGCCCATCGGCGCTTCGCGCGGACAACGCCGCCACCAACTGCGCCGCAGCTTCGAGCGAAGCGGCGATGAAGAGCTTGCTGATTCGCTCACCCGCAGATGGCGCGCCTTGATTGCCGAGCAGGGTGAAGCGGTGAGGGGTCAGGTTTTCCCGCGCGCGCGGGACCCGCACACTGACGCGTTCGCCCGGACGCGCAGTGGGAGGCGAATACTGCCCAGGTTCATCGAGGAACAAACTCAAGCGGCCATCGGAAACGAACGCCCATTGTCCCTGTCGGCCGCTGGCGCTTTCGCCGTCGCCGACCCGCACCAGGGTGTAGCCAGGTTCCCAACCCGCGGCGCCGCGTGTCAGCGACTGCAGATGCGCAACCCACCCTGAGTCGCCCGATGCGCGGCCACCCTTCGGTGCGAGCCCCGACCGACGGCTGTACCAGCGCGAGAGCATCCACGCCGAAAACGCTGCCTGCGCGTGTTCGGCGCGATGCGAGACGCCCTCGACAGTGAACACCGTCTTGTTGAATGACACGCGTGACTCGAGCTCGCGGAACGCTTCAATCACAGTCACGGCGCACCCCACAAAACAGCCGGCCAGGCTTGCGGCGCAGACAACATGTCGAGCGCCTGCTTCGCAACCCCCCGTGCCCGGGTGTCCAGTTGCTGCTCGTAATGGGAAATTCCGTACACGGCGATCAACAGCGCCGTCGCGATCCAACGGACGACCCGGTTCTGAAACTCGGGGGTGAGCGCGAACGATTCGCCCCGTGCCTCGGCGTACGCAGCAAGCATCGCCCGACAGAAGCCCGACAGCTGGATCCGGGTGAGCACCTCGCTCTTGTGTTCCGGAGCAAGGTACGAGCTGACGTAGTCCGCAAAGAGGCTGCCAAGGTCACGGGCGGGGTCACCCCAGAACGACAGTTCCCAATCGAGAAAGAAGACCGGCGCGTTTCTGTCTTTGCCCACCCGCAGCAGGTTGGCCTGACGAAGGTCTCCGTGCAGCAGGCACGCTTCGCTCTCTTTGGCTTGTTGTTCGCTGAGCGCCTGAAGGCCACCCATGGCAGGTGCATCTGCCTGAACTTGCGAAAAGAGCTCGACACCAACTCCAGACAATCGCGCGTAGAAGTCGGGCCTCATCCGCAGGACGCACTCGAGCAAATCTGATTCGTCGCGAAACGCATCGGCGAGCGCGAACCGGGCGGGCGCGTCACGGCTGGCGCGATGCAGATAGCCCAGCGCCCGACCCACCTGTCGCGCCACGTGTCGCGGGTAGTCGCCGCTGCGCCGATGAAAGTGGTGCAGCGTCTCACCCCCTTGCAGCCAGTTCAGCGCCAGCAGGCCGTTGCCAGGGTCAAACGCGTAGATTCCGGGAATCAACAACGGCGCGTCGGGCTCTTTGGCCAGCGAAGCGACTCGCTCGAGGATCGACCCTTCCCTCAATACCCCGACATTGCCCGGCCCATCTGCAACTTTGACCAGCACCCGGCGGCGACCATTGCGGCAGACGACTGTTCGGTTCTTGCTCGGAGGAGGTCCCGCAACTGAATCGTCCCGCTCTAGACCAAGCGCAGCCAGGCGAGCATCGAGCTCAGCTTCAGTCAGAGGGGCGCGCACTGCACCAGCACCATAATGTTTGGCGCGGCTGCGCGAACTAGAAAGTCGGGCGCTTCAGTTCCGACTCTTGCTCCAGGAAGCGACCACCGCCTTCTTTCGGTGGCGCCTCGGCGGGTTTCTGAGTCATTCCAGCCTTGGCGGGCCGCTTCTTCGAGGCGACCTTCTTGCGACGCGTCAGCGCGCTCAGCTCGTCTTCGGTGGCTTCATCGACGCCGGCGGAATCGGCGATCGCCGAACCAACGACTCTCGCTGCGGGGTCACCGTTCACCGGCGGCACCCTGAGGGCGGCAGGCGCTGGGTCGCTGTCCAGCACCGCTTGACGAGAAAGGCTAATCGCCAATCCTCCCAGCACCAGCACCAACATCGCCATCACCGCAGCGACCATCAGCGGAACTCTGCGGTTCCGTCGCCCCACTTGGGATGCCTCATCGCCGTACAACAGAGCAGCTCCGTCGTTCGCCAGTTCCTGCGACACCGAGATGCTTTCGGTCAACTGCACGCCAACGGTGGGTTTGACGTCGATGACGAGCGGTTGGGAAAACGCCTTCGCTGCGGGATCGCGAAGATCAAGCGTGTCCGACATGCGCGGCATTGTTGGCATCGGCTCGGTTGGCGAGGAATCAGCGACCGGCGCCCGGGAAACGGGCGTGCTCGCAGGCAGAACGACCGCAGGCATCTCGGGCTCGGTGCGATGGGCAACCGGAGGAGCCATGAAGAACTCCGCAACCTCGCGGGCCGTCGGTCGCGTCGAAGGCTCGCGAGCAACCATCCGCTCGAGCATCGAGCGCAGAGGGTCGGAAAGCGAGCTCGGAACCTTGGGGACCCAGCCGCCCTCCGCCACTGAGTAAATGATTGCGAGCGTGGTTTCGCCGATGGGAAGGGGCGCTCCTCCGGCGATGCAGATGATGGCGCCTAACGCGTAAACGTCTGACTGCGCAGTAGCAATGCCGCCGCGGGCGCGCTCGGGAGCCAGGTAGGCAGCGCTCTTCACCAGTTGGTACATCAGCCGGTCTTCTCCGCGGCGGTCCGTTAGCCGGTTGGCGATTACCAACGGCATGTCCCACAAGTACGCCTTCTCGGAAGGAGCGGAGACAAGAAGCACGGAGTCCGCCGACATTTCACCGTGAAAGACGCCTTGTGAGTGAATGGACGCCAGTGCATCAGCAATCTGGGTGGCTATTCCAATCAACCTCGCGGCGGGTTGAACCTCGTGCAGCTGGGTCGCGAGCAGGTTGCCATCAGGAAAATCCATCGCGATGTACGCCGAAGCGCCCATCTGCCCAATCTGCCGAATCCTTGGCAGCGTCGGGTGCTCAGGGAGCTGCTCGCATGCATGAACCGCGGCGGACCCGTTGGCTTCCAACGGCAACCAGCGAACGGCCATCCTCATGCCGGATTCAAGGTCTTCGGCACAATCCAGGCGCCCAATGCCTTCACAGCGCAATGGTGCACGAATCTTGAAGCGTGGATCCAGCTCCATTTTTGGACTTCCCCTTGCCCTCAATATCACCCCACCACTACCGACCTTCCACCACCGCCCCGAGGGAGCCTGCGTATACTACTTTTCCACCTACCTGCCCACCCCCCACCAACGTGCCCGAGGTCACGGTGAAGAGAGTGCTCCATGCGGCTCCGTCGAAGCGCACCACGCTCGAGCTGCCTGACAGGGCATAGACATCGCTCGCGCTGATGACGTTGAGCCTCGAAAGCCGAGATTGAATCGGCAACTGCTGCCAGGTTGGAGCCGCTGCGCTTAGGTCGATTTTGTAGAACGCGTTGTCGCCCGCCGCCCAAAGGACGCTGCCTAGTCGCTTGCAGCTGGCGATGTCGATTGAAGGGTTGGGAAAGGCGGGGGTGAGAGGAGACCAGAGCCCACCATTGAGCTGCAGCACGGTTCCCCCCTGGCCGCAGGCGTAGGCGACGCCGGGGGTCAGGCAATCGACCGAGAGCAGGTTTTTGCTGGTGCCCGAGGTCATCACCGCCGCGGTGGCGACAATGGTATTGACGCTGCGGGCGATTCCCAGGTTTCCAACGGCATAGGCTTCGCTGTCGCTGATGCGGCAGATCGCGTTGAAATCGTTCGCGGTCGCCGAGGCGATGGGAATGTTGGTGCCGTTCAACGCGCCAAACTGGAAGCGCGCGAGTTTCCCGGCCTTCCCTGCAACGAGGACGTGGGTGCCGTTGCCGGCTGCGATGTCAGTGACGGCAACGAAGGGCGCGCGACGAAACTGCCAGGTCTTCGCGCCCATCGTACGCACCGCGAAGTCACCGACCGCGCTGGCAAGGACGAGCGCGCCCGCGTTGCTGCTGACCGCGGTCCAGTTCTCGCCCAGGTCGAGCATCTCGGATGCTGCCGAGTTGCGGCGGTAGATGTTGTTCACGCCGTTGGTGACATCGGTCTCGGCGACGATGACCCCGCCGGACTCGTTGCGGCTCATCGAAACGCGGTCGAAATAGAACTCGGCCAACGGCTCGGGATCCAGCGAGCCGGCTCCAGCGGTCGAGTAGCGATAGAGGTAACCAACGCTGCCCGCGGTTCGGGTGAGAAAATAGGCCTGCCGCGGGTTGATGGGTTGGGAGGTGATGGCAATCACACCCTTACTAGGAGGCAGCGCGAACGCAGACGTGCTGAAAAACAAGCTGCCGGTTGCGCTGTGGTGGCGCAGGCCCGAACTGCTGGCGCGACCGGCCCACGCGACAGTCGGCATCACACTTCCCCCGTCTAAGGCAGGGCCACCGACTGCAGAAAACCCATCGCCCGACAGCCCATCGATGTCGTCGCACCCAGTCAGACAGGTTCCGGTGTCAAAGAAGTGAACGATTCCGTTGGTGACGTTGGATGCGATGACGGTGCGCACCCCTGCGATGCGCAGCCGATTCTGAGCATCGACGTAGAGCGCGTTGTTTTTGTAGCTGTTGAGCACGCTCTTGCTGACCGAACCGGTCGTCCAGTTGCCGAGAACGCCCGAGCTGTCGAACCGCCAGAAGTTCTCGCTGCCGTCGATGACGGAGAATGAGGATTCGTCTCGGCCATGAACCGCGGTGAAGTTGATGGGGGAAGTACCCGGAAATCCGCTGACCCCGCTGTAGCTCGTGCCGTTGTAGCGTATGACCGTTCGTTCGGAGCCAACCGCGATCGCCGCGTTGGCACCAGCAAACCAGACATGATTGAGGTTGCTGGTCACCACGCTCGGTGATGGGACGTTCGCGAACGCCGTTCCGTCCCACTTGGCGATGTTGCCCTTGTCGCCAACCACCAGCACGTGTGACCCTGATGAGTTGGGCGCCTGATCAACCGAGTTCACCGCGAACTTGAGCCGCGGCATCGTCTGGCTCATCGTCTGGGCAGGAGTGACGCACACACCGCCAGCGCAACCGTTCACGCATGACGTATCAATTGGATTGTAGGTGCAAGTGCCTGTGCCTGCGTTGCAGGTTCCAGGAGCCATGAAGGTTCGCACCAGCATGCCCATACACGTTGGCGGAGGCGGCGACATGCAAGTGTTGCCCGCGCAGAGGTTCTGGTTCTGGCAGATGTCACGGCTGCAGCCATTCGCGCATGGCGTTTCCATCGAAGTGTAGCTGCACTGGCCGTTGTTGCAGGTTCCCGTAGCTGAAAAAGTGGTCAGTGTTTTCCCGTCCTTGCAGCCCGGAACAGGAGGCGTCACGCAGTTCATGCCTGCGCAGGGATTGCCTCCGCCCGCTCCTCCGCCGCTTCCTCCTGAGCCGCCATCCATACCCTGACCGCCGCCCGACGCGCCGCCCGGGCCTCCTGCCGCGCTTCCGCCTCCCGAGGCGTCGCCTCCTCCTGCTCCGTTGCTTGCGCGGCAGGTGTTGCCCGCGCCGCAGAAGTATCCGTTTGGGCAGACACTGCCCACATCGCACTGCAGCCCCTCAGGGTCTGCATAAATACCGGTGTTGCAGCCCCAAAGCAGCGACCCAGCAATGCTCAGCACAATCCAGGACAAAAACGTTTTCACCGACAGCCTCCACTTCTCTTCGGTCTGGCTCGGGCTTTGACACCCGCATCTCAACACAGAATGTTTTGCATCGTCAGGGCAGCAATAAGTTGAGGTTAAATGGACCAAATTGTGACTCGGTAAATCCAGTGATCCAAATCCAGTAGGTCGAACCAGCCAAGACAGCAACGGTTGCTATTTCAGGTGTGGCGACATTTGCATCTCGGCAGGCGATTTCTGTTGAGGACTTGCACATACTTCCTGACCGCACCGAAAGGTTGAGGTTCCAACCTGTCAGCGTTGTCGCAGTCAGCGTGAGGGTTCCGCTTTTCGGAGCAACAAACTGGAACACCATGTCTCGGCCTCCCAGCGATGCTGGAGCCGACGATTTGTCGCACGAGTTTTCCGAGGTCGGGAGGTTGTTCACCATCGACGTGGTGTCGCCTGACATCACGGCACTGCCAAGGCCCATCAGTGAGACAACCACAGGAGACGCACAGCTTTCACCGGCAAGACCTTGGCTCGCCGTAAGTGTGTATCCGCCCTGTGTTGCTCCAAAGCTGTCGGCGACGAGGTAGTAGTCGCCGGCGGGAAGCGACGTGTCCGAGATGTGCGCTGTGCCGCCCGCCATGTTTGCAAACGAACAGACTCGGCTAATGGTCGCATTGCAGGTTGTGCGCAGGTAGAGGACCGGCCGATTGGCGCCAATACCGACAACCGAAGCGCTAAAGTTGCCGGTCGTCGCCTGGCGAAAAGAATAGACGACCTCGGGGCCGCTTCCCGCGGCGTTGCCACTCGAAGGGGGACATGGACCTCCGGAAATCACGCCCGTACCGCTCGTGTTGCCAGACGCAGTGGCAGTTCGACTGGCGTTGTTGAAAACCAAAGGAATCGGCGTTGCGCAGGTTCCCGAATTGGGAACACTTGCGGTAACCGTTAGCGTGTAGTCCCCCGATCCGGCGGAGCCATCGACCCAGACATAGTACGTACCTGCACCAAGGTTGGCCGCTTTGGCGGTCGCTGAGTTTGCGCTCGGTGCTCCACAGGCAACCTCAGATTGGGTGGTACAGGTGAGACTCGGACCGCGAATCGAAACGACCGGAGCGAACGTCGTCCCCGTCACCGTCGCGCTCACGTTGTGCGTGCTGTTTAGGTTGAAAGAATAGACGCGATCCGCGGCGCCCGAGCCCAGAAAGCACATCGCGCTCGACGTGTCGTCAGCAGAGCCTCGGGTGCTGCCCGAAGCCGATGCCGTGGCGGTGCCTCCGAAGTTCAGGGGAATTGCGCCTGCGCTGCAGTTGTCGCCCGGTACCAGCCCGCCACCGCCGACACCACTGCCGCCGCCGACACCACTGCCGCCGCCGACTTCACTTCCGCCAGCCTCGGCTCGGCAGGTGTTGTCGGCAATGCAAACATATCCATTGGGGCAAAGTCCTCCAGGGTCACAAACCAACCCTTCGGGATCCGCGTAGAGGCTCATGCTGCATCCATGAAGAAGCAGCGACACCACGAGGCAGATTGCCATCTGAGAACGGGAGATCTTCATTTGCCACCCTGGTTCTTCATGCCCGGCTCAGGCATCGAAAAGACAAACATCAGGACGCCACCTGCGACGGCCGCGCCACCTGCGCTCCAGAGGACGTTGGCTGCCACCCCTTTGGTGTTGGCAGAGCTCGCAAGGGCAACGCCTTGGCTGTAGGTCAGCGTCCCGTCTGGCTTGAGTTGACCAGCTTCCTTCGAGGACAAAACGCCCATCACCGTGCCAACGGCGAGCGCACCAACCCCCAGCCCGGCAACCACGAACGAAGCGATGCGCATCTTCGAAGGTCGTACGCCGGTGTATGTCGCGGTGGCGACAGCGTCATCAGGCGCTCCCTGCCGTGCCTCGAGCAGTGGAGGGCTCATCGGCTCAAACACCAGTGTCGTCGTTTTTCCGGTGCGAAGCTGGGCAATGACCTTCTTG
>JANOHG010000338.1:0-1479 GCA_031406375.1 Archangiaceae bacterium
AAGCAACTGCTGCCAATCTACGACAAGCCGATGGTTTATTACCCAATCAGCACCCTGATGCTGGCGGGTATCCAAGACATCCTCCTCATCTCGACGCCCCACGACCTGCCGCGGTTTCGCGAGCTGCTGGGAACGGGCGAACAGTGGGGCGTGAGGTTTTCCTACGCCGAACAGCCGACGCCCGATGGGCTGGCGCAAGCCTTCACCATCGGCAAGAGCTTCATTGGTAAGGACCCCGTCGCGCTCGTCCTCGGTGACAACATCTTCTACGGCGCGGGTCTGACTGAGATGGTTCAGCGCGCGGCCAAGGTTCAGACAGGCGGCGTCGTGTTTGGCTATTGGGTCAAGGACCCCGAGCGGTACGGAGTGGTTGAGCTCGACAACCAACGTCAGGCCATTTCGCTGGTCGAAAAGCCGAAAGAACCAAAGTCGAACTACGCGGTGACAGGTCTGTATTTCTACGACAACCAGGTTGTCGAGATTGCCGAGAACCTCAAGCCTTCGGCGCGGGGTGAGTACGAGATTACCGACGTGAACATCGAGTATTTGCGGCGCAAGCAGTTGACCGTCGAACTGATGAGCCGTGGCTATGCTTGGCTCGACACCGGAACGCACCGGTCACTGATGGAGGCCTCGGAGTTCATTCAGATTCTGGAAGAACGCCAGGGACTGAAGGTCGGCTGTCTCGAGGAGATCGCCTGGCGCATGCACTTCATCACCACCGAACAGTTGCTGGCGCTCGCGCAGCCGATGAGGAACAACGACTATGGCCAGTACCTCATCGAGTTGACCCGCGGAAGGATGCAGATTCCATGAACGTCATCCGCCCCGAGATTGAAGGCCTGCTGATCTTCGAGCCGAAGATCTTCCGGGACGACCGCGGCTTCTTCGTCGAGACGTTTCAGCACGCCCGCTATGCGGCACTTGGAGTCGGCCCGTTCGTACAGGACAATTGGTCGCATTCGAAGAAGGGCGTGCTGCGGGGGCTGCACTTTCAACAGCCGCAGCCACAGGGCAAGCTGGTGATGGTGACCCGCGGATCCGCGTGGGACGTCGCGGTCGACATCCGAAAGAGCTCGTCCACGTTTGGAAAACACGTCGCGGTCGAGCTGTCCGAGCGTACGGGCCGCCAGTTCTGGATTCCCCCCGGGTTCGCGCACGGCTTCATCGCGCTCGAGGACGACACCGACTTTCTCTACAAGGTGACCGAGGTGTTCACACCCGAAGCCGAAGGCGCGATTCGTTGGGATGACCCGGCCCTGGCGATCTGTTGGCCGCTGTCAGCGCCGCTGGTGTCGGCAAAGGATCAGAAGGCGCCGCTGCTAAAGGATGCCCCGAGAATCTTCTAACTAACTAGTGGCTCTGCACAGTGAAGATGACCGGTTGGTCCGCACCCGTTCACCCCGAGCGTAGCCGGAGGCGAAGTCGAGATGGGATGAGGAGGCCGTTCCCTCCGACCGAGTAGAACTCGGTTGGAAC
>JANOHG010000356.1:0-2134 GCA_031406375.1 Archangiaceae bacterium
CTTCACTGGCAAGCGCGCTGCCCGACCAACGTTTCCAGTTCGAGCGCCACGGCTATTTTTCGATGTATTACCCGATGGCCTTCGTGCGGGTGGGCGCGGCGAACACGATGTCTGACGGGCCGGGCGCGATGGTGATGGTTGGCCTGTCCCTGCCCATTTGGCGCGAGAAGCTCGGGGCCGGGGTCGCCGAGGCAAGCGCGATGAGCGCGATGACCGAGTCCGAGCTGGGTGCGATGCAAACGATGGTGGGAGGCGAAGTGGGCGCAGGGCGACAGAAGGTGCTCGCTGCACGCGCGCGCTTTCTGGCGACGCGAGATCGAGTTGTTCCCCTTGCACGGCAATCGGTACAGCTCGCGCTCAACGCTTACATCACCGGCCAGCAGCCGTTGGTGAGCGTCCTCGACGCGGTACGGACCCAGGGCGAAGTGCAAATGGACTCGGTGCGCGCCGAGATTCAGCTGGCTTCGGCGTGGGTAGAGCTGAGTCGCGCCACCGGGAAAATCGGAGTCGGACCATGAGGCTATTCGTATCGGCGCTGTGTTTGGTGGCGGCCATCGCCCTCGCCCAGAACGAGCACGCGGGGCATCCACAGAAGCCTGCTGCGCCCGCCTCGTCATCCGCTCCCAAAGGCTATGTGCCGGTGAAAGTGGAGGGTGGCTCCGTAGCCGGGTTTCCGCTCGACGTGGCGCGAGTCGAGCCCCGAGCGCTCCGGCGAACCATCCGCACCTTCGGCGTAATCACTTTCGACGAGACGCGGACCTCCCACGTACACGCGAAGGTGCGCGGAACGCTCGAGTCGGTATCTGCCAACTTCGTCGGCAAGACGGTCAACCAGGGAGAGGCGCTGGCCAACCTCTACAGCCCTTCGGTCTACGCCGCTCAGCTCGAGTTGGTCGCGGTCCTCAAGCAGGGACGGGTCGCGGGTGATGCGTTGGTCGAGGGAGCCCGGCGCCGTCTTCAGCTGTGGGACGTGCCCGCGGGCCAAATCGAACGCACTGTCCGGACTCAGAAGGCGTCGCGCACCTTCACGCTCCTTGCGCCCCGTTCGGGCACGGTGCTCGCTCGACAGGCAATCAACGGGATGTACGTCGGCCCTGAAACCGAGCTCTTCGTCGTCTCGGACCTCTCGGTGCTGTGGGTGCTGGTGGACCTCTACGAGGCCGATGTCCCGCTTGTGCAGCCAGGCACCAAGGTGAAGCTCACCATCGAAGGCGTCGCGGCCACTCAAGACGGCCAGGTTGCCTTCCTTCCTCCCAGCATCGACGAGAGCACGCGCACGCTGAAAGCCCGAGTGGTGGTGGACAACGCCGATGGCCAGCTGAGGCCCGGCGCCTTCGTCCGGGCGAGTATCGAAGCCGACCTCGGCACCTCGCTCAGCGTCCCCGAGCAGGCGGTGATTCGCACTGGGACTCGCAACCTCGTCTTCGTCGTCAGCGGCGAGCACGTCGAGCCCCGTGAGGTGCAGTTGGGCGCGTCGGCAGGTGAGTTCGTCCAGATTCTCTCCGGGCTCAAGGAGGGCGAGGCGGTCGCCACCAAGGCTCAGTTCCTCCTCGATTCCGAGAGCCGACTTCGAGCGACCAGCGGACCCGGCGGCGGCCATGCCGGACACTGAGCCAAGAGCAGGGCTCATCTCTCGGGTCATCGGCTTCTCGGGGAAGCACCGCTGGATGGTGCTGATCGCCTCGGTCGCCTTCGCCGGGGCAGGCGCGTGGTCGGCGCTGAATACGCCCCTCGACGCCTTGCCCGACCTGTCGGACACCCAGGTCATCATCGCGACCGAGTGGATGGGGCGGAACCCGACGCTGATTGAAGACCAGGTCACCTACCCCATCGTCACCTCGTTCCTCGGCGCACCCAACGTCAAGACGGTGCGCGGCTTCACGATGTTCGGAATGTCGTTCGTCTACGTCATCTTTCAGGACGGCACCGACCTCTACTGGGCGCGCTCACGGGTGGTCGAGTACCTGTCGAAGGTGCGCTCCCAACTGCCCGCAGGAGTGAATCCGCAGTTGGGTTCGATCGAGGAAAAACCGACACAGAAATGCCTGATTAACGCTGGAATCTATCTGCTTGAACCCAGGGTTTTAAACTTCATTCCTAAAAATTCCTATTTAGATATGCCGGCATTATTTGA
>JANOHG010000379.1:0-3102 GCA_031406375.1 Archangiaceae bacterium
GTTTGTAGCCGCGCACATCGAGCGCGTAGTCCCCGCCCGTCGGCGACAGTCGCGCGGTTGCAAGGTCTACCGGTACGAATTCGTTGAGCGCCGTCCCTTCGGCGATCGATTTCCCGGTTGAATCGTAGAGCGTGTAAGCAATGCGAGAGAGCGCTGCGGGCATCAGTCGGGGCGCGGTGATGTGCAGGTAGATCACCTTCCGTCCTGAAGGCACAGTGAACTTGTACTTGTCGAGGTCGTTGTCGGTCGCCAGCGCGCCCTTGCTCTGACCAATCACCATCGCGCCCGAGGCAGTGAGAGGAATCACCGTCGGGGTGGTGTCGTTCGGTTCATTGGCGTCGGGGTTGTCGAAGACGTCGACCCTCACCGCGTAAGGGTTCCGCACGTCGATGATTGTCTTGTTTGACACCGCCTCATCGGCGAGGAGGATCAGCAGCTTCGCGTTCGACTCACTGAACGGGAATACGATGTCCACGGGCTTGGGAGCCGCGGCGCCATGCTTGTCGACCTTCCGCGCGAGGCCCGTGGTGCCGTCTGCCTTCAACACCGAAACCGAGAGGTTCACCGGGGTCGCAGGTGCGCTGTAGCCCGCGGTGATGTGCACCAACGACCGCGCGGTCAGCGTCGGCATCTTTGCCAGGTACCAATCTTGATCCATCGGGAGCGTGAGGAATCCGAACTTCGACACCCCCGCGTCGGCGGTAGTGCTGACGGCGATTTCACACTCGGCCAGACTAAGCGCTTCGTCCTTCGAGTTGCAGACATCGGGCGGTGGCCCTGCGTCACTGCCGCAGTCTTCCTCTTCGGGGTTGCACTTGGGCGCCGGTGAGCAGGCACACAGCGACAGCGCCACAGCGATTAGAAATCCACTGGTTTTCATCATTGCCCTCGTGTCACGGCTGGCTACTTCGTCCCGCATCCGGCCGTGAAGTCCGCTTCATTGATTCGAATCACACCATCGCTCGGCAGCCGAATTCCGCCAACCGGGTAACGCGAAGCCTGGTGGCGATACGAGCGAATCAGCGTGCGCCCCTTCGGATCATCGCCTGGCGTCATCGAGGTGGTGATGAACAAATCGTTGTAGCCAGCGCCGCGTCGGTACAACGGGCCCCCGCCATCGGGATTTCCGGCGTCGCGGGTATCTGGCCAGGTGTTCGCGAGCGAAACGTTGTCGACCCGAAAGGTGAAGCATTGGCGACCTTTGTTGTCGACTTCGCCGTCGCGCTGCACGACATACCGGTAGGCCTGCGCAGTGAGCTTCGCGTTGTCGGCCAGCTTCGGGTCCATGTGCATCATCACTTCGGCGCCCGTCTTCAACCCGTCGTTGTCGGGATCCTCGGCCAAATCTCTTCCCGAGGGCTGCGACTGCATCTGCCATTCGACCGCGTCGGCAATTCCGTCATCGTCAGAGTCCATGCGCAGCGAGTTGGTGCCGATAATCTGCTCGTCGCAATCGGTTAATCCATCGCAGTCGGCATCGACGCCGCGCAGCGCAGGGGGGCAGCCAGGGTCGAGGCCTCCTCCGTCGGGCAATGGGACACCAGCAGGGTTAAACGAAGCCCCAACTCGGCGAAAGTGCTCTTCGACGCCATCCGAGAAGCCATCGAGATCGCTGTCGGCCACCCACGGGTTGGTGCGCGCGCCGAGCTCGTCGTCGTCCTTGAGGCCGTCGCTGTCGGTGTCGCCTCCGTCAATGGGCGAGCCAGGCAGCGCGGAGAAGTTGGTGGCGACCAGCTTGTCGAAGACGAAGGTCCTGCGGGTCTGACCAAAGCGAAAGTTGAGAAAGTTCACCGGCTCGTTGTTCCGGAAATCGCGGAAGTCGCCTCCTCCAAGCAGAGCCATCTTCTCGAGCCGCTCGGCGTTTTGATTAATCTGTAGCAGCGGACATGCGCCCGGCGGCAGCAGCGGAATCCCGCACGCTTGATTGGTGTTGGCGGGCAGCATCACCCCGCCATCGAGATTGCATACGGTCGAGGCGATCGGTTGGTTGGGCACGAAGACGTGCACGGTGTTCACTTTGACATCGTCGGTCAGGTCTTTGAGCTGCCGAATTCGGCGAACCGCATCGCCACACAGCAGCTCATCGTCCTGGTTGTTCGTCGGTTGACCGTCCGAAAGGAAAATCACCGAGTAGCGCGCGCGGGTTTCGGTTTCGTTGCCCATCGACATCACCCGCGACAAGGTGATGTCGCGGCTGAGCAGGGCGTAGATTTCGGACAACGGCTTGACGAAGTCGGTCGAGTCGCGGTTCGGCAGATTGCCTGGCGCGACGTAGTTCAGCAGCCGTTGGGTGATGAGGTAGCGGTCGGCTGGAGTAATCGCAATCAACTGCTCGAACTGATTCGACGCGGTGAGATAGGCGGTGACGCTGCCAGCGAACACCATCACCGAAATGAAGATTTCGGGATCCTGCGGCAGCGCATCCATCAGCTCAATCAGCGCCTTGGCGCGACTTCCGTCGGGGTCGGTGACAGCCATCGATTGCGAGCCGTCCATCGCCAACACAATCTTGATGGGTCTCACCACCTCATTGGTCGAGGGGGTACAGAACTTTCCTTCGAGCGCCAGCGATCGATCGGCCGGGAGGCTATCTACCCTGCGCGGGTCGTAAATGAAGGTGTCTGTGCAGGCCACCGCGAGGAACACCGCGAACACCAGATGTGACCAACCTTTCATGGGGCGGTTCCGATACAGCGCGATGCGTAGTGGGCTGGAGTCCAAAGGTCCTGCGGTGGCCGGAATCGATCGTTGGTGAAGTTCAGGTCAGGGGCAGCGGGGACGCGAACGGTGGGAGGATCGTACTGCGCCCAGGCACAACCGGCCTTCCAAACTCCGTAGTCGGTGGCGACCCCCGATTCGGGCGCCTGCGCGAAATACACTTTGAACAGGTTGTGGCCCTGAGTGAGGCCCGCACGCTTCGGAGGGGTCACCAACTTGAGGTTACTCACCGAAAAGTCGTAGCAGATGCTCTGGTCGGGCTGCTCGACCGCCTTGGTTTCGTACTGGTAGCCCTCTTTGTCGAAGAAGGTGTTGTCTCGTTTAATCGGGTTGCTGTCCGAGCGAATCTCGAGGGAATCGGGCAGGCCATCGCCATCGGTGTCG
>JANOHG010000397.1:0-4077 GCA_031406375.1 Archangiaceae bacterium
AACTGCAGCACGACATCATGGGATACATGCCCGGGTTCGCGACGCCGCGCATCGTCTGCGATGTGCCGTTCGTCGGGAAGCGGTGGGTGCACCAGGTGGCGGAGTACGACCGCGAGAAGGGAATCAGCTATTGGACGAAGAACTACCGCACAGGCATCGAAGACGATGCAGACGCGATGGATCGCAAGTACGAGTACTACGACCCGCTCTACCTGCTGCCTGAGTCCGGCCAAAAGTGGTGGCGCGAGCACGGAAAGGCCAGGTGACTCGGCACCGACTCTTCCCCCACGCGACGGACGCCGAATGGAGTGATTGGCGATGGCAGCTTCGCAACGCAGTTCGGACGCCGGCGACGCTGGGAAAGCTCGTTGCGCTGACGGCTGACGAGATTGCGGGGTGCGTCGAGACCGCAAGCATTTTCCGGCTCGGGATCACCCCATATTACCTGGCGCTGATCGACGACAGTCATCCGTTCTGCCCGGTGCGGATGCAGTCGATTCCGGTGAAGGCCGAAGCGCGCATTCGGGCAGGCGAGCTGCTCGATCCGCTAGGAGAGGACAAGACTCGGCCTGAAGAAGCGATCGTTCACAAATACCCGGACCGGGTGCTCTTCCTCGCCGTCGACTCGTGCTCGGTCTACTGCAGGCACTGCACGCGCCGTCGGCTGACGAAGGGAGGGGAAGCGGAGCTGTCGCGCACTGAGCTTCAAAAGGGCATCGACTATGTCCGCGCACACCCCGCGGTACGCGACGTGCTGATTTCAGGCGGCGACCCACTGATGTTGTCAGACGAGCGCTTGGAGCAGTTGCTGGCTCCAATTCACGAGATCCCGCATGTCGAGATGATTCGAATCGGCACACGTTTGCCGGTTTGTCTGCCAATGCGGATCACGTCCTCGCTGTGCAAAGTGCTACGGAAGTTCGCGCCGCTTTTTGTCGTGACCCACTACAATCACCCCAAAGAGATTAAGCTTGAGGCTCGGGAGGCGTGTGAGCGCCTGGTTGATCATGGAGTACCCGTCGAGAATCAGGCGGTGCTGATGCGCAAGGTGAACTCGAGCGCGCGAATCATCAAGGAGCTCTCACACAAGTGCCTCTCGATGCGAGTACGACCGTACTACCTGCACCAAATGGACGTGGCGCAAGGCCTTGAACATCTGCGGACGCCGATTGCCGCAGGGATCGAGATTCTCGAGCAACTGCGCGGGCACACGACGGGATTGGCGGTTCCTCACCTGGCGATCGATCTGCCTGGAGGCGGGGGTAAAGTGACGCTTCAGCCCGAATATGTCGTCGAACGCGGATCAAACGAAACAATTCTGCGCAACTACAAACACGAACGCTACGTCTACCCTGAACCAGAAGAGAAGGACTGCGCTTGTCCATACGATGAGGTCTGGACGAAGGGCTAACCAAATTCCCCTACTTGCCTTTGCCCTTTCCCTTCGCGGCGGGCTGCGATGACGCGCCAGCCTCTGAGGCAGCGCTCTGGTCATCCTGTGCGTCTTGCGAAAGGCCCTTCTCGACGATTGGCGGGGCGCCATCCCTTTCTTCCATCACGATCGGGTCTTTGCCGGCGCCGCCGCGCTGGATGATGATTTCTTTGGGGCCTGCGGTCGCTGTTTTCTCTTTCGCAGCGTCGGCTTCAGCGGCCTTCTCTTTGCTTTCGAGCGCCTCTGCGGCCTGCTTGGTCGCAGCGCGTTCTTCCCTCGTCTGGCGCATCGTATAGCGGGTGTATTCCTTGCCTTCGACGTTGTGCTTGCCCAGTACCTCACGTTCAGCCGCGGCCCGTTCGTGGATGACTTGCTTGCGCTCTTCGCTGCTGAGCTCGGACGACTTCTTGTTTCCGTACTTCTTGTCGATCGCCTGATGTGCCTTTTCGGTGTCGCGACCGATTTTCGCCACCTTCGCGGGCGTGAGATCGTCAGCAGCAATAGCGGGAAGCGCCAGAAGGAGCGCCGGCAACAGAAGCGGGGTTCTCATGTGGCGATCCTAACCGCCACAGCTACTTCCCGCAGGACGCGCAGCCTTCGATGAACTTGGCGCAGTCTTCTTGCGAAGCGACGCAGCGCTTCTGGAAATCGTCGCGGTCGGCGTGTTTGGCGGCGATTTCACACGACGTCTTCGACAGGCCGCAGCCCTTGTCCTTCAACGAGCACCACTCGTCGCACTTCAAGACCTGGCGGCTGCGCAGCTCTTCGAGTTGAGAGGCGAAGGTGTCCATCTGCTCGTCGTCGGTGCCGGCGAGGTTGGTGGGGGTTTCTTTCGGACAAGCGAGGAATCCAAGGGCAATGGCAAGCAGCAGAAAGAAGCGTTTCATGGGGAGCAGGCTTAGCCCACCGAAGGTGGCGGTAAAGGAAAGTGTGAGGCGGGCGGTGGGGGCGGTTTGTTCCGGTCGCGCAGCCAGACGAAGAGTGAGACAGCGATAATAACCGCCACCGCCAATCGGCGCAGCCAGCCTTCGCGCGTACGGGCAGGGGAAGCGGCTGCCGCGCGCTCGACTTCGAGCAGCAATCGCTGAACTTCGTCGCGGTGAAGAGTGAGCGCAGCGACGGCCGCGGAGGCGGGCAAAGGCTGGCTGCCGCAAAAGGCGAGCTCGGCTTGTAGCTGTGCAGCCATCGCGCTTCGCTGAGCGTCCGCAAGCGGTTGCGTTTGGCTGGCAAGCGCGCGGGCGGCCTCGAGAAAGAGGAGTTCCCATTGAGGCACGCCGATTCCATAGAGGTCGGCGCATTCTTGCGGCAGGCGCCCTTCGAGGCACCGAAAGGTCAGCGTCTGCGCTGCACGAGGAGGAATTTGGGCCAGCGCCCGCTGCAGTTCGAGCGCAGTCACCTGCGGGTTCCCACGGCGATTGAATCCACGGGTTCCTTTTGCCAATTTCTTGAAGAGGGATCTACGACTCGTACACTTCAATCGTGTTGATCCGTTCATCGCTGGCGGTGTTCTTGGTGTGTTTGCCCGCCTCTGCGGCCGAGACGATGCGGGTGCAGATGGGCGCGGCGGTGATGACAGCGCAAATCGAAGGCGAAGCCCTTTCGACGGGTCAAGACGCGGAGGACGCACGGTTTTCGGGGACGGGGGGGGCCAGGCTCGAGGTGGCGCGCTCGAATGGAATGCTGACCCTCAATGGCCAGCCGGTGGTGGGCGGCGCAATCCGCGTTCGTGCGGGGCTGTGGGCGCGGGAAACGGGAGTGCCAGGCGCGCGGCCGTTGAAGGTCAACGGGATGGTGGTCCGAGGTGACGTGGTGGCGGTGCTGCAGCCCGCGGGCGTGCTGCTTGTCAACGTGCTGCCGCTGGAGGATTACCTCGTGGGTGTGCTTGGCAGCGAGATGCCGCGCTCGTTTCCCATCGAAGCGCTGAAGGCCCAGGCGGTGGCGGCCCGTACGTATGCGTTGCAAAAGAAGCTCGAGCAGTATGGCCAGCCGTTTCATCTCGGCAGCAGCGTCATCAGCCAGGTCTACGGAGGACTCAAAGCGGAGGACCCGCGAACCCGCGAGGCTGTCGAAGCAACGCGGGGGCTGGTGTTGACGTTCGACCTTCAGCCCATCGAGGCCTATTTCCACTCGAGCTGTGGCGGAAGAACCGAATCGGGCGCCCAGGCGCTGGGCCGCGATCTTCCCTACCTCAAGCCAGTAAGCTGCCCTTGCGCAGCGCTTCCCAGCAGCCAATGGTCGATGGCGCTGAGCAATGACCAGCTGAAGTCGGCATTGGGCGGCAAGCCTGCGGGAATGAAGGTCGAAGGCCGCACCGCGACGGGGCGCGTGACGCGGGTTCACTACGCTCCGAATCGCAGCCTCGATGCGGTCACTTTTCGCCAGAGGCTTGGTTACACGAAGTTGAAGAGCCTGCAGTTTCAGATGAAGGCGACGTCAACGGGCTGGATGATTCACGGGCAGGGGTTTGGTCACGGCGCAGGGATGTGCCAGTGGGGAGCAAAGGTGTTGGCGGACAAAGGGGAGGATTTTCGTCAGATCCTTTCGCACTACTACCCCGGCACTGAGCTGCAGGTATTGTACTAACCGCAGGCCGTGCTCACTTCAGACTTCGACTTCAAGCTTCCTCCCGAGTTAATTGCCCAGAC
>JANOHG010000407.1:0-8382 GCA_031406375.1 Archangiaceae bacterium
CGTGGCGCGGCGGTGACCCTCGACCCCTGCGGTGCGTTGCTCGCAATCGGCGGCGAAGCCACAGCCGGGCAGGGCGTCAACTCCGCCGAGACTGGCACGAGAGACGGGTGGTCCTCGCTGCCAAGCCTCGGCTTCGCGAGAATCGCCCCGTCTGCCGCAACAGATCCCACCGGGCAGGTCTATGTGCTGGGCGGCATCGTGGGCGCGGACGCGACGCGTTCGGTGGAAGCGTTCGGGTTGTCGACCCGACAATGGGCAAAAGTGCCCGAGATGATTGAGAGTCGCGGTTGGGCATCGGCGGTGTTCGGCCCAGATGGCAGAGTGTACGCAATCGGTGGCGGCCGCAATTTCCCAGGAAATTCGACCGATGTGCTCGCGCTGATGGCGCTGACCGCGGTCGAAGCGTTCTCGCCGCGCACCCAGCGTTGGGAACCCGTCAGCCCACTTCCCGTGCCATCCCGAGGGCTGGCGGCGGTGGTGGGAGACGACGGTCGGATCTACGCGGTGGGGGGCGACAATGGGAATCCGATCAGCGTCAACGCCGCCTACGGCCCGGCAATTCGGCTCAGCGCTGTTACCGGGCCGCCGGGCACCCGCCCCGAGCTTACCGGCTCGAACTTCGCGGCAAACGCGACGGTTGAGATCCACTGGGGAGACCTCGGCGGCCCGCTGCTCGAGACAGGATTGACGAACGCGCTCGGTGAGTTGGCGCCGGTTGCATTCGTCATTCCCCAGAGCGAAGTGGGCCCTGCGCAGGTAACGGTGCTTGATCTTCGAAGCGCCTACCCGGTTCGCGCGCGGTTCGAAGTGACCCGCTGATCAGCGCGGCGCGAGCAGCGACGCATCGGGCCCGGGACCATCGAGCGTCTTGAGGAATGCGACCAAATCGCTTTGGTCTTCTGCATTCAGATCGATTTGCTTGAGCCGATTGACGCCGGGGTAGCCGAAACGGTCGCCGCCTTTCGAGAAGAACGCGACCACCTCAGCCAGCGAGTGCATTTGCCCGGTGTGCATGAAGGTCGGCCGCATCGCACCACACCTGAGCATCGGCACCCGAAACGCCCCTTCGTGGGCCGGGTCGATGACGGCCGGTAAGCGACCGTCGTCACCGTCGCTGAACTTCCCTCGAACATTGAGTGGGTCGGCCATTGCGGCAGGCAGACCCAGCGCGGCGCCGCGATCGTTCGCATCGAGGATCACCACCGCCACCGGCTTCGGCAGCAGGCCCACGTTGTAGAACTTCTGATCCGACAGGTACGGGCCCGAGTGGCATTCGACGCACTTGCCGCGACCGACGAAGAGCTTGGCGCCGCGCTGTTCTGCGGGCGTGAGCGCGTCGGTTTTCCCGTGGACCCAAGCGTCGAATCGTCCGGGGCCGCATGACAGCAGGCGCTCGTAGGCGCCGATCGCCTTGCCGAAGTTCACCACCACTTGCGTCACCGCGTCCTGATCTTGTGGCGACATCGCGTCGAACTCGGCCTTGTCTCCCGGCATCCCGCGGCGAATGCCATTGCAGGTGAGCTCGATGTCGGGGGTCGATGGCAGACAACCGGTGGTCTGCGCAGTGAGCGGAGGAAAGCGCGCCGCGTCGTTCAGCGGAGGCATCGCGCCAAAGACGCTCTCGTAGTCTGCGCGGTACAGCCGATAGAGCTGCTGCGCGACGAAGAGGCGCGAGCTGTTGAACTCGACTGGAGACTCGATCGGCCCGAACGGCTGGTTGTAGAGCGTGTCGTGGCGCCCGTCCCACATCAGCAGCGAGGCCTGCCCGACATCGAGCAGTGAAGGCGTGCGTCGAATGCCCCACCCAGCGCCCAGCGAGACTTCCTTTCCGAGCGTGCGATCGTCGAGAAAGCCAGCGCGAGCGACGTGACAGCTTGCGCACGACACCTTTCCGGTTTCGCCACGAACGCCGGTCGCGTTCGGAGATCCGTCGTTGTCGCCGTCGATCAGCCGACCGGAGAACGCGGTTTCGAAGAAAAGCCGCTGACCCAGCGCCGCGGCCTTCGGATCATCGGCGAAGCGGTTGCTTGAGTCGCGGGGCGGCGGCGGCAGCTTCGCGGGCGACAGGCTCTCCAGCAGTGCGCGTTCTTCAGCGGTCAAGGCGATGCCCGCATCGCGCAGCGGCTCGGGCGGCCTGTCGACCACCCCGGGATTGCACGCCGCGAGGGCGACCAGCGCTAAGGCGAGATGGGATCTGCGCATGGCAGCCTCGATTCGTCCCAGGCAGGAGCGGGCACGTTGCTGGAAAATCCGAGGTTGTCGAAATGTCTGCGGGTATCGAACTGAAGGTGAGCGGCGTGGAACGCGTAGGTGTGGTCGACCGACGAATGGTAGAGCACGTCGCCCCAGGTGACGGTGACGGCGCCCGTAGGCACGACCGCGGTGGGAAGATTCGCGCAACCGTACGGCTGGCCATCGAGGAACAGGTAGGCCCGCTGGTTCGAGGTGTAAATGTCGAAGCGAACCCGCTGGTCGGCGTGTGCGAGCTCGCCCAGTTCGGCGTTCGGAGCGAGCCGCGTCTTTCCCGTTTTGTCTTTGACGTGGCGCAGGTCGTAGACGGGGCACTGGTCGTTCACGTCCCAGTTCTTCCGGTTGCAGATCTGCAGCTCGTACTCGACCGGCCAATCGACGGTGCCGATCTGCGCGCGCGGCTGAATGACCAGCGTGTGGCCCTGTGGCAGGAAGTACTGAACCGGGATGTCGCGATCGCTGATCAGAATCTGCGGGTAGCGTCGCGCGGTTGAGTAGGCGTCAACTTCCATCGTGACGTGCAGGTAGCTGTTCGCGGTGATCGTCGCTTTGGTTCGCGCGGACAGCCGGAAGCGACCGTTGGTGTCGGCCGCGAGATCGCCGTACGAGATCCAGAGCTCGCCCATCATCACCCCGTAAGCGAACAGGCCGGTTCCGGGGGTAGGGCCGTCCTCGATGTTCATGAACATCTGATCGAAGGTGGCCGATTGCTGCCGCCAAGTCTTGTAGCAGTTTCCGCCCGGAACGCCGCACGGAAGCGTGGTGAACGTCTCGGGCGTGGCCATCAGCGAGAAGTCGGCGAAGAAATCCATCTTGGGCCGCGGGTTGGGCTTCACCCTGATGAATGATCGGGCAATCGCACGCGGAAGCCGAGGGGTGTTGTCGTGTTGGCCGTTGATGAACACCTCGCCGGTGGGTGATGCGGCGCGCAATTCGGCGGGGGTGCGGTACGGCTCGTGGATGAAGTCGAGCGTGCCGTAGTGGCCGGTCACACTTGCGATCGACTGGGGCGACAGGTGCCCTTGGTAGGGACACCCGGTATCGAGGGCTTCGACAACCAGCGTGGTCGGGCCCGTTAAGCCAGCCCACGACAGCGTCCATGAAGGCTGGGTGTCGCCTTGCTTGTGGATGCGGTTGAAGCGCTCACGACCCGCGGCGAGCTCGTCGTGCGACCAGCCACACTTGTTGCTGTAGAAGACGCGCATCAATGGTTGGGTACCTTGCGCCGCGCTAACGAGCACCGGAAACGCAGCCATCTTGTTGGTGTGCTTTGCCGCTTCGGCGCCGTCGGGAAAGTAGTAGCGCGTCACTGAGTTGGTGCCGATTCCATCGGTGGCGACCCACACCTGTCGCGTGCCGGCGGTGCCCGTTTCGGGTACGTAGAAGACGATGCCATCGTCGCGCGCGAAGTCGCCGAGCATCTGCGTTCGTTCGGTGGTCGACGTGGTGTACTTCTTCACTCGGGTGGCCGCCCAGCGCGCGAAGAAGCAGGTGCTGTCAGCGTTCTCGTGTGATTCCCCCATTGCATAGACCGGAACTCGCCCCGGCCCGGGCTCGGTATAAACGTAGCCGAGCGTCGCTTCGGCGAGGGTGCGCAGGTGGCCGCCGACCATCTGTTGATCGACCTGGGTGTGAATCGCGCTGCTCGGCACCATCGGCTGCGCGTCGATTTCGGGAGCGGGCGCTTCCCGGTTACCAGCGCACCGGTAGGTTGCGTTCTTCACCACCACCTGTCCGTCGGGTTTTATCGAGAGATCTGCGTTAGCGGGCAGGGGATACACGCGGTAGTCGCGCGCGCCCTCGACCGGCTCGAAGGTGATCGACACACTGTCGTCATTCTCGACCGCGATCACCTGGCTGAGAGGAGGCACGAACGGCAGCTGCGAGTCGCCTCCGCCGTCGAGTTGGCCCACCACCACCACGCCCGAATCGAGGACGGGTGTGGGGCCCGGCCCACCGTCGTCTGTCGGCGAAGAGCCTGCATCGACGGGGTCCTTGGGAATGACGAGCTGGGCGTTGCACCCAGCGAGAAGCAAGATCGCGAGCGCCGCAGCGTTGATTGATCGTCTCGGAGTCATGGCCGGTACCTTTCAATTCGAAGGCCATCGCATCGCCTTGAGGCTTCGCGGGGTTGCGAGGCGCTGACTGTCAACCTACGGTGGACAGCATGTGATCCGTCAAGCGCCGGTGGTCACCGCGAGTGCCTTCAAAAGCGTACTTCGGCGCCCAGACCTTGGGGGGCAACGGGCGGAGGATAGAGGTCGCGCGTCAGCCACCACCACACGAGATCGATCGCAAGCGCTGCGGCACCAATGCCAAGCAATAGGTTGCCGGTGATCTCGCGCGGTTGGATTTGAGCGGTCGCGGTGGGATCGCATACGGGTCGACAGGTGCTCGACAGCTGGGCGAACGTGGTCTGAGCGGTGAACCGGACAATTGCTCCGGAGACGATCATCGCGACGGAGGAGGCGCCGATGACGAGCGGCGCGACGCGGAATGCTCTCGGCGCGACACTCACTGCCGGCCCGGCGCTCGATCGGGTGCCATCTGCGCGGGTGCCATCTGCGCGGGTGCCATCTGCGCGGGTGCCATCTGCGCGAGTGCCATCTGCGCGAGTACCGTCTGCGCGAGTACCGTCTGCGCGCGTACCGTCTGCGCGCGTACCATCCGGGCGCGTACCATCTGGGCGCGTGCCATCTGCGCGCGTACCGTCTGCGCGCGTACCGTCTCGCTCGGGATCGGGCGGCGCAGCGCGCAGAGATTCTTTTGCGAGCGCTGCAGTGCAGTCGTCAATCAACTGATTGGCCGCCGCTGCACGCTTCGCCGAAGGGCGGGTCCGAAGGAACGCCTTGTAGGCGGTGACCGCGCTTCGGCAATCTCCATTGAGTCGCTGCGCCTGCGCCATCGCGTAGAGGAACTCAGGACGGGGATCAATCTGATACCCGGCGCGAAACTCTTCGATTGCCTCGCGGTAGCTCTGCGAGGTGTACAACTGTACTCCGCGATCCAGCCGTGCTTTCGCCTCAGGAAGCATCCGCGAATCGGCGGCATTGGCACTGCCGACGAGCACTGCAGCCATGACGGCAATCAGCCGGAAGAGGAGATTCATGCGGGGCGCCGATCAAGGAGGCAGCGGGGCATCCAGGTCAGTCGGTTTGCGAGTCTGTCTTGGTTTCGTGCGCCGCGCTGGCGGTTTCGCTTTCACCACCGCAGAAACAGGCGATTCGACCACGGCCGGCGGCACAGCCACCGGAACGGGCAGGGCGGCCTCGGCAGCCACGGGCACGACGACCGGCGTCGGCGCACTCACAGGTGCTGACGGCTCGACCCGCCGCGCTTCGGTGTTGAGCAGCCACGCGGTGGATGCGGTCGCCACTGCGACGGTCGCCACCGCCGCGAATACCCATCGAGACGGCGTCGACGGTCGCGGTTGAGGCGACGAAGAGCGTTGAGGCGACGAAGAGAGAACGAGCGCGCGCGTCGGCGGTCGCGCTTCTGGTGAAGTCGAGAGCACCAACGCTCGGGTGGCGACTGCGCTGACTACCTCTCCAGCCTCGAGCGTGCGTCGGATTCTCCGCATCGCCTCGGTCATTCCAATCTCTTGGGTCACATCCTCGAACCCAGCTTCGCTCGACTCCGCTGCGGGCGAGCCGAAGAGCTCTGCCATCAGCGGAGCGAGCGCCAACGCAGACACCGTCAGTCCGGCGGTTCGGGCAAACGCCTCGAGGTCGATTTGGACCTCCTGCGCGGTCTGGTAGCGCAGCTCAATCTGACGATGAAGTGCCCGCGCGATGATCCGATCAAGCTCGGCCGCAGCGTCTGGCCGCAGCGTCGAGGCCAGCGGCGCGTCGCTTTCCACGATCAGCTTCTGAATCGTGAAATCGCCTGTCGCATCGAAAAGCTTCTTCGCGGTCGTGAGTTCCCACAACACCACACCCAATGAAAACACGTCGCTTCGGCGATCGAGAGGGAGCCCCTGAACCTGCTCGGGCGACATGAACGAGAGCTTTCCCTTCACCGTGCCGACCCGGGTAGTCCCAAGGGATTTGGCGGCTTTCGCGATTCCGAAGTCGAGCAGTTTCACGCCTCCGTCTGCGGTGACGAAGATGTTGTTGGGCGAGACATCCCGATGAACCAGTCCGATCGAGCGACCGCCCTCTCCGGTGCGCTCGTGCGCGTAGTGCAGTCCAGCGGCTGCTCCGAGGGCGATCGCCACGACGGCCTCCATCGGAGGCACGCGGTTCAAACGGGTGAGGCGGGTGAGCAGCTCGGCGACGTCGTCTCCTTGCAGGTACTCCATCGCGAAGAAGTAGAGGCCATCGTCTATGCCGATGTCGTACACGTGCGCGAGGTTGGTGTGGTGCAGCGAGGCAGCCAGCCGCGCTTCGTCGAGGAACATCTGGACGAACTCGGGGTTGCTAGCCAACTCGGGCAGCATCCGTTTGATCACCACCTGCTTCTCGAAGCCGCCGATGCCCACGCTGCGTGCGAGCAGAATCTCTGCCATTCCTCCCTGGGCGATCGGCCGCATCACTTCGTACCTGCCGATCATGTCGTGGGCTCGACCAGGCCGTGCTTCTGCATCAGGCGGTGAAACATCTGCCGCGAGATTCCCGAACGTTCGGCCGCGCGCGACACCACACCGTCGCAATCTGCGAGCAGCTTTACGCAGTACTCGCGCTCGAACCGATCGAGCGCCGCACGCCGGCTCTGGTGGTACTCGCCCGCAGGAGCGTCGTCGCTTCCGCGGCTCGAACCCAACCCTGGCGGAAGGTCGCCCAGCGCGAGCAGCCGTTCGGTCGCATTGCGAAGCTCGCGCACGTTGCCCGGCCAGCTGTACGCGCTGAACGCAGCCAGCGTTCCGGCGGTCAGCACCGCATCGGGCCGCGCCGAAGGCTTGAACTGCTGAACGAACTGCCGAGCCAACATCGGCACGTCCTCGAGGTGATGGCGCAGCGGCGGCACCTTCACTTTGATCACCGCCAGTCGGTAATACAGATCCTGCCGGAACGTGCCGTGCTTCACGGCGTGCTGCAGATCGCGGTGGGTGGCGGCAATCACCCGTACGTCGATCGGCTGATACGTCGAGCCGCCGACGCGCTTGATCTTCCGTTGCTCAAGCGCGCGCAGGAACCGCGGCTGCATCGCCAGCGACAGCTCGCCAATCTCGTCGAGGAACAAGGTGCCGCCCGAGGCCTCGACAAAAGCGCCATTGCGCGCGGTCGCAGCGCCGGTGAAGGCGCCCTTCTCGTGTCCAAACAGCTCGCTTTCGATCAGCTCGGGTGGAATCGCCGAACAGTCGACGACCATCAACGGCCCGTTCGCGCGCGACGACGCCTGGTGAACGCTCTCAGTGATCGCTTCCTTGCCGGTGCCCGACTCTCCCTCGAGCAGCAGCGTGCTGTCGGTCTTCGCAGCGCGTTCGAGCAGGGCGAACATCTCGCGCATCACCGGGCTGGCGCCGCGCACCGAGCCAAAGTGATCGCTTGAACTCAGCGGGCGCTCGATCTCTTGCGAAAGCAGAGTGAACCGAAGCTCGCTTTCTCCGAGAGAGAAGGTCGCGACCGGCCCCAGCACCGCCTCACGGACGATCAGCGCGCCGATTCGGATCCCATTGGTGCTTCCCAGGTCGCGCAAGAGGTAACCGGAGGCATCCGCACGCAACTCGGCGTGGCGGCGTGAGATGCTGTCGTCGGTCATCGAGAGCTCGGCGTCCGGGTCGGAGCCAATCACCGCGCTCGTCGACGCACCCAGCTCGATCGATTTTCCCTTGTCCGGGCCCGACAACACCTCGAGCCGCGCGCAACGAATCGCCAGCACCGCCGGGCCGCTTGCACGATGAATGAGTCGAGTTGAACCGCTGAAGCCGGACGCCACGCACCGCAGTCTACATCGAGCCTCCTCGAGCGCAGAGTTGACATTGGTGCATGCCTGCGGACATTTCCGAACCGCATGATCAAGCGGTGGGTGGCAGCTGTGCCCTGTTTGCCTCGTTGGTTGTCCCCGGCACTGCCACCACCGCGCCGTGCTCGAACCGGTGATGGAGCACGACCGGCGCGGTCTTCTTACGCAGCCGCATGTTGATGAGCTCAACGCTCAACGAGAACGCCATCGCGAAGTAGATGTAGCCCT
>JANOHG010000408.1:0-1548 GCA_031406375.1 Archangiaceae bacterium
CGACGAAAATGCGAGTGAGGGATTCAGTCACATAAGTCCCCTTCACCGAACGCCTCGAACTGGGTGGTGGCCCCGGCGGCTCGCCATTGAAGTTCGACCTAGATTGATCACCGCGCCACCCACCGTCGGCCGTGGGTCATAGCAGTGCGGCGCCAATGGTTCAGCGAAGCTTGACCCCTTCTGTCTTCCGAACAGCGATTTTTCGGCCGACGTATTGGGCAGTGGAACCAGACGGGCGATGGGCGACCAGAGATCCGCCTTCGGTGCGATAGGCCTTAGGCCAGCTGGCCGACCTCGAGCCGCCGCAAGAGTCGGCACTTCAATGTCACTTGCCGCGGAACGCAGCGGCAACCGCGGTCAGCTGGAACCCACACCACACGCAGCTCTCGCCACGCCGCCCGGGTGGGAGTTCGAGGCGACACCCTGCGCAGCGGGGACGCGGGCGAGACCTGCGTGCCTGGGCGCTGCGAACGCGCGCTTCCTCAACCGGACGGCGGCCCTGTACCAGGCCGCTGCGCACCCGCGCTTCGAGAAGTTTGACCCGCAGCTCGAGTTCCTCGATGCGCGCGCGCAGCTGCACGGTTTCGAGTTCAGGTCGTTTGGATCGCGCGGCCATGCTTAGAGTGCAGGCTGCCACCAATCGGTCGTTAAGGGAAAATCTTGGAACCACTGCATGGAAGTGTTCTGGGGCCGGTAAATCGGGCCCGCGCGGAAGAAGCCGCCCGCCGCGCACGCAGCATTTTGATCGATGACCAGCTCAAGGCGCTGATCGGACGAGCAGATCGGCCACCTGTTCCACGATCTCGGCAGATCTACGTCAACCGCAACTTGAAGATGGCCAACGTGACGGCGGTCGGCTTCGACATGGACTACACGCTGGCCATCTACCACCTGCGCCGCATCGAGCAATTGTCGTTCGACATGACGGTCGCGAGGTTGATCTCGAGCTTTGGGTACCCCGAAGAGTTCCGCGACATCAAGTACGACCATTCGTTCGTGATGCGCGGGCTCTTCGTCGACAAGCGGTACGGAAACCTCTTGAAGATCGATCGCTATGGTTATGTGGGTCGCGCCTACCACGGGCGCGAAGAGCTGCCCGACGATGTCCGGCACAAGCTTTACCGAAATGAGCGGATCCGGCTGAAGAACCCAGAGTACGCGTGGATCGACACGCTCTTCGCGTTACCCGAAGCGTGTCTGTTCTCGGACGCGATCGATCTGTTCGAGAAGAAGCAGGGCAAGACGCTCGACTACGGGAAGCTGTACGACGACATCCGGGAAGCGATCGACACCGTGCACCGCGACAACTCGCTCAAAGAGATCATTCGCAACGACATCGGCCACTACATCTTCAAGGATCCGGATCTGGGGCCGGCGCTGCATAAGCTGAGATCGGGGGGCAAGAAGCTCTTTGTGCTCACCAACTCGCATTGGGACTACACCGACGCGGTGATGCGGTACCTGCTCGATGGGGTCGTCGCCGAATATCCGAGCTGGCGCAATTACTTCGACGTGGTGGTGACCGCCGCCTCGAAGCCGGCCTTCTTC
>JANOHG010000424.1:0-4363 GCA_031406375.1 Archangiaceae bacterium
CGCGCTCTGCGACGACGCGATGCTCGGTCTTCAGCCGTTGCAGTTCCTTGCGCATCGCCTCGAGCTCGCCTTCGCGCGAGAGGAAGCGCCGCTTCATCGCTTCAGCTTCTGCTTTCGCCGCTTCGATTCGCGCTTCCGCCGAAGCTTCGAGCGACGTCTTCCAAGCAATCTTCTTCCCGGTCAGCACCAGCGCCTGCTTCGCCTCGGGTTCGTCTTCGTCCAGCGCGAGCGCTTCTCGAAAGAACTTCTCGGCAGCGATGAAGTCGCCTTCTTCGGCGGCGAGATGACCCAGATCAACGCGCACGCGCGGCCCGAGCCGCCGGGTCGAGTACTCAGCAAGCGCTTCGGCCTGCCTGAGAATCGCCAGCGCCTCTTGATTGCGCCCCAGCATTCGCAGCGCGCGGCCTTGGGCGGCCAATAATTCGAAGTCGTGCCCCGGAAAGTGCTCGCCCTTTGCGGCGACCGACTGGACAAGGTGATCGAGCGCTTGCTCGGGCTGATTTCGCAGCAGGCACACCTGCGCGAACAGCAATCGATCTTCAGCCGTCGGCTCGTGGGTGAGCCGTTCGCGGATCAGCTGGTCGGCAAGGTCAGGCTCGGCGGCGAGCTGTGCGGCATAGGCCATGTGCCCAAGCTGCCCAGCGTCCAGCTCGCCGCTGGCGCGCAGCGTTTTCCACAGCTCGAGCGCACCCGCCCCATCGCCGAGAAACAGTCGACAGTCGGCGCGCATCGCGCGGGCTGCGCCAAGCAGCTGGCCTTCCGCTTCACTGGCTTCGACGATCGCGGCAAGCGCATCAGCCGCCTTGTAGTCACCGCGCTTGCCCTTCAACGCCGCCATCACCAACCGCGCCTCGTTGCCGCCCCCCAGCGTCAGCGCGTTGGTGAGCACTGCTTCGGCGTCATCCTCACGGCCTGCGTGCATCAGCGCCAGACCGAATTGAGACAAGTAGTTGGGATTTCGCCCCAACCGCGCCTTCACCTTCTCGAGCAGGGCCAGCCCTTCGGAGATCTTCCCTCCGCGGGCCAGCAGGCTGCCGAGCGACGCAATCAGCTCGGGGCTCGACTTGCGCAGCAGCCCATTTCTCAGCGCAGCTTCTGCGTCGTCGACCCGACCCAGCTGCTCGTACCCCTCGGCGAGAATCGCGAACGCCGCTGGCTCGACCAGCGTCGAATCTTCGGCGACCTGGCGCGCGAGCGTGGTTGCCTGCTCCCATTCACCCCGCTGCCGATGGAGCTCAGCCTGCTCAAGCAGCGCGCGGGCCCGGCGTGGTTTCAGGGTTGGGGCCACGAATCGACACCGTAGACCTCGACATCAATCGACCCAAACAGATTGTTCGCCACCTCGCGCAGCTGCAAGCCAACCGGGTCAATCGCATCGTGATCCAGCTGGTCAGCCAGGGTCCGAAATGCGATCAGATGATCTTCGAAGCGTGCGGTCGCGTAGTGCGCGTGGGTGTTCGCCTCGAGCAAGAATGGCCAGTCAGAGGCTTGAGCCAACAGCAGCTCGCGCGCGGCTTGGGCCAGAGCTCGCGAACGAAGGGAATCGGATGCCGACCGTGGACCCTTGGCGAGCGACACCATCTTCTCGGCCGCGCGGTGCAGGTGCGGCCAGATCCACGCATTCGTTGGATCCAACCAGACCGCCGAGTAGCCCCCCCGCCCCCAGCTCGACGTCATCGGTTCCAGCCGTTCGGAAGGGGGGAATTCTTCAAGGTGATCCGAGCCGGTCGAAAGCTTCAGTGTCGAGCTTTGCGCCACCTGTCGAATCACGGCTTCGAGAAACGCGGGCCCTTCGAACCACCAGTGACCGAAAAGCTCTGCGTCATAGGGAGCAACGATGACCTGCGCGTCGCTCGCCTGGCACTGTTCGACGAAGTCGCGCGCATGGGTTTGGGCGCGTTCCAGCGCGACCTTGGGATCCCAAGGGTCATCGCCGGGCACCTTCAGCAGCCGGCAACCATCAATGCGGTGGTGAAAGTCGAGATAGGCGCGATCGCCCGGATACCCCGACTCGCGGCTCCACACCCGAGCGCTTGCAGCCGGATCCCGTGCGAAGACATATAGCCCGGCCTCGGTTCGAACAGACCGACGGTGGGCGTGCTCGGCATGGGCGATCGCGTGGCTGTCGACGAAACAATACCTGGCTCCAGTTTCGAGCACCCACCGGTCGGCACCTGGGCAATAGGCGCACTCGGCCAGCCACATTCCCGCCGGCGCAGTGAGCTGACTTCGGGCGGCGATCTGCACTTGCGCCCGCCCCGCAGCTGGCACCATCGACAACAGCGGTAGAAAACCATGGGTGGCGGTCGAACAGATGAGCTCGATTTGGGGCAGCCGACTAAAACCTTCGAGCAAATCTCGACGTGGTTTGTCGAGGCGCTCGAGGTGAAACGCCGCAGCGGCGGCATACTTTGCACTCGCCCGACTGTACTTCGCGCGCTCGGCATCGAGATAGCGCGCGAGCCGTGGCGCCAACAGCGCCGAGTTCCACATCGCGGCCAGCGTTGGAGAAACACTCAAGGTAATCCGAAACGGCACTCCATCGGCGGCCAGGCGCTCGAGTGTTTCGAGCAGTGGCTGGTAACAGTCGACGTGCGCCTCGAGCATCCACTGTGCGGCCGCGTCGTCTTCGTCTGCCAAATGCCCCCACGGCAAATGGGCGTGCAAGACCAACAGAAGGCTCGTCATCCCCAGACGATCCTGGGTCTGGAAGACTCGGTGCGAAGGGTTGGGGTCAGGAAAACTGGCTCGAAGGCACGGACAACTGCGGGACGCGGGGCGGCGTTTCCACCCAATGGCTGGTGGCAATCAGTCCGTCAGGGTTACGGAGCTCGACTTTCACCGTCGCGCCTGAAGGCAACCCGTCGACGAAATCCGCTCCGGCTGGACCTGCGACTGCGAACGATCGAACAACCACCCCTGCCGTGTTGATGACGTCACCTCGCACACGTCCGCTGTCGAAATGCGCGTCCTTCAGATCCCACGACACGTAGATCGCCCCCGGTTCGCATCCAAACGCCAGGACGCGATCATCACCGTAGGTCGTCGGCAGCCGGGGCATCCGCTGCGGCAGGAAAAAATGTTGCGTGATGTTAGGCCACGTCGCCTTGGTGTCTGGAGCCACAGACGGCTCGGCCTGGGCTTCCTTCGCCACCAAACCACTGCCTGTCGGAAGCTCTTCGGCCAGCGGCTCAGCCAACGGCGCGATCAAACGCGGCACCTTCTTCTTTCGTTCGACCGCTTCGAGCGCGCCAATCAACTGTGCGCGCGTCTTGAGCTCACCGCTCGACAAGCCAAGCTGCGCTTGCGCGACCACCCTCAGTTCTTTCAGGCTCAGCTGCCGAATCGACACGAGCCGTACCTGACACCCAACCCAGCGCTGCGGTCAACGTGTAATCTGCACCGCCATTACCCCCGTGTCCGACCAGCCGCCGTCATTGCTGATCTGCTGCTTTGACGTGGTGCCCAGTCACAGCGGGCTCTCGCGTCGAGTCACCGAGTACCTCAAGGGCATCGGCGACAAATATCAAGTCGTGGTGCTGTCGAACAAAACCCCTGACCACTCACACATCGAACGGTACCACGGTGCGCGTTTGCTGCGGGTGCCGATCGGCTCGGGCGATCTGCCGTCGCGGATTCAGGCCTTCGATCGCGCGGTGCGCCGCCAACTTGAAAGTGAAGAGTACCAAATCGTTCACTTCTTCGACCCCTTTGGCGGCTACGCGCTGTGTGAAGCACGCGAAGCCGAGCAATACCGGCTCGTGTACGACGCGCAAACCTTCCCCAGCCAAGAGCTGCGGTACACCCACCCACACACCGAAGGCGATCGTCGGTTCCTCTCCAAGGTTCGCCGCCAGGAACTGTTTTGCCTGATGAACTCGGACGTGGTGATCACCGGATCCGAGGTGACCCGCAACTTCATCCTCGATCTGGGCGTGCCCGCGTCGCAGGTTCGGGTGCTTCGCGCGCCGGTCGAGCTTGGCCTTTACGCGCTTGAGCACCTCGGCCGGCCCGACGCCGCTGTGATGAAGGTGCTCTACCTGGGCAGCCAGCTCGGGTATCAAGGCCTGCCGACACTGCTGCGCGCAATGCAGATCACGGTGCGACAGGTCGACGTGCGCCTGACGATTGTCGGCGCGAAGCACACCGAATGGCAGGCGTTGCTCAACGATCTCGTCAGCGAACTGAAGCTCGCCGACAAAGTCGAGTTCCAGTCGCCCGTCGGCCAGGACGACCTCCACAAGATCGTCGCCACCTGTGATGTGGGTGCACTGCCTCTGGATGACAGCGAACGCAACCGCAGCCAGGGCGGGCCGATGGCGAAGCTTTGCGAATATCTGGCTGGCGGTCGGCCGGTCATTGC
>JANOHG010000537.1:0-2412 GCA_031406375.1 Archangiaceae bacterium
CCGGCTCGCTGAGTCCTCCGGCAATTCGCCGCCAGAGAATCCAGTATTCCGCCCAGACCGCGGCGTCCGCGTGGGCGGTGACGCTGTCTTTGAACAAGCCAAAGGTTTGCTCGCAGCGCCACGCATCCAGGGGGTACCCGATTCCAGGGCGCAGCGCGTACCCCAACAAATGGAAGAGGACCCGTTCGTGGTCTGCCGATCGCCGCCGCTTGCCGGATCCGGAAAACAACGCCGTCCACAGCTCGCGCAGCACCGGCAGTCGCCAGTCAGCGCGCGGGCCGAGCAGCTTCTCGAGCTCGCGCACCAGGCTCTTCACGTCTCTCGGACCCACGGGCATCGGCTTGGTGCCGTACACTCGGTCGACGAGGTTGATCGCGTCGGCGAAGCGCGCGGGCATCGACTCAATGAGGGTGATTGCGCCAGCCTTTGACGTGCCGCGCAGCTCGAACTCGAGCCGCCACCGCTGGGTGCCTGCGATCGCACTGAGTGCCAGCGTGCCGACCTCGGTGAGACCGGCGGCGAGGTGCACATCGACCGAAGTGTTCTTCTCACCTTGAAGGATGGTGTGAATCGGCGGCAGCGCTTTGAAGTCTTCGCTCTCGAGCAAAACGGTGGATCCAGGAGGATCAAGGCGATCGCTGGTGGTCGAGAAGAGCTGGAATTGCACCGGGCGGCCGAGCGTGAGCCGAAAGCTGCGGTCTTTGAGCTCGACCGTCTCGCCCTCCTCGAGCCCGCGGGGAATGAGACACACCCCCGAACGTTTCTCGTCGGGAGCGCTGACCAACGCGTAGAACGCCCGGGGCGCTCCTCCGCCGATTTTCTTGCCAAGCGCCCGGCGGGCCAGGCCCGAATAGGCGGCTCCGCGAGCGACCGCGAGATCGAGCGAGTCATGCGGCAGCAGAGGCACCGCGGGCCTTGTCGGCCACAGCGCGCTCACGGTCGTGATCAGCGCGTCAGTCAGCCGCGGCGAGTTGAACACACCGCCGTTGAGCAAGAGGGCGTCGGGGCGCGGCAGGTGTTCTCCGGTTTCCCCAAGCGCAGAACGGCCGGCGGCGGCGTGGGCGTGAAGAAAGCCGACCAGGTGGCGGGTGATCGCCGCATCCTGCGCAAAGGGCAGCCCGAGCTCGACGATTGCTCCGCGCGCGGCGGTGCGCGGGCGATCGACAGCGGTGACCCAAGGAAAAAATCCATCGACCACCGTCGCTTCGACTTCCTCGCGGGTCAGCTGCGTCGAAAGAGTTCCGCCCATCAACTTGCTGCCAGTCGCCGCGATCGTCACCGGCTGATTCGCCGGCGGGTGGGGCCCAAGCAACGCTTCCTTGGCGGCGCGCGCGGCTTGAACGCCCTGCGTCCACTGCGCGCCAGAGAAGCGGCGATCGGCGCCCAACGCCTTGACTTCTGCCAGTCGCGCCAGCGCCGCGTCCATGTTGTCGCCCCCCAGCAGCAGGTGCTCTCCCACGGCGAGCCGCTGCAGCGCGGGGCCTTCGGGAAGCATCGCGACCTTCACCAGCGAGAAGTCGGTGGTTCCACCGCCGACATCCACCACCAACACCAACCGCACGCCATCAAGCGCTCGGGACAGGCAGTCACGGTGACGCGCGGTGAAGTCGTAGAACGCAGCCTGCGGCTCCTCGAGCAGGTTGAGCCGCGCGAGCTCGAAGCCCGCATCACGCGCGGCCTGAAGTGTCAGTGCCCGCGCGGCTTCATCGAACGAAGCGGGCACGGTGAGCACCACTTCCTGCTCGGCCAGCGGGGCCTGGGGGTGGGCCGCATCCCACGCAGACTTCAAGTGACGCAGCAGCGCCGACTGCGCAGCCACGGGAGACATTCTCGGCACGTCGGGCGCCGCGCCCCACGGTAAAATCGGCGCCTGTCGATCGACGCCGCTGTGACAGAGCCAACTCTTCGCAGAAGTGATTACCCGGCCGGGCACGCGTGAGCCTTGCCAGCGGGCAAGCTCGCCGATCACTTGCGGGGCTTCTCCCCATGGCAGCTTCAGCGCATGCGGGGGGAACTCGCCCACCAACGGGAGGTACGCAAAGGACGCGAGCAGCGCGCGCTGCGTCACTTCGCCGGGGCGAAAGAGCTGCGAGATGGCGAAGTCGGCGATTTTCGCCGCCGCACCGCCGCTGGGCTCGATGAAGGCAACCGCGCAATTCGAGGTGCCGAGGTCGACGCCGACGATGTACTTCGGCGGGCTCACTCTTTCATCCGCACGTTGAGCTCCAGCTTCCACTTCCCCGTGCCTGCGCGCTCGAGACAGCGCAGCTCCAATGCCCCAAGCTCGGTGAGCGCTGCCTGGAGGTTGACTGGCACCAGCCGCCCTGAATCGGTGCCCAGCAGCGTGGTCTCGACCGCAGGAAGTTCTTCGAGGCCTAAGGTGTGCGTCGCGTCATCGAGCAGATCGCCGAC
>JANOHG010000582.1:0-3247 GCA_031406375.1 Archangiaceae bacterium
TCCGGCACAGCCCTCCGCCTGCCTCGCTTGGGCAACCGGGCCGGCCTCACTTCCCCACGACTCCACGCCACCTTCGGGCCAATGTCGCGGTTCCCCCGTTTCTTCTTCCTCAACTTTTCTTCTTCCTCAACTTCCCCGGGCCGTACCGACGAAAAGAGATTCCAAAGGAAGGCGGCAAGGTCCGCGTGATTTCGATTCCGTCGATTCGAGACCGCGTGGTCCAAGGCGCACTCCGGCTGCTACTGGTGAGCGTGGTCATGGAAACTGATGGGAGATCGCCGCGATCGCGACCACGATCAGTGATGGACGGCGCTCCGACCCATCAGCGAGTGTGATTTTCGCGGTTCAGGTGTCGTTGTCGTTGGCGGGGAGCGTCTCGCCGATCGGAGCCAACACCTTCTTGCCCTGCAGGCGACCGATCCAACGGATCGCCGCTTCGCCACGATTGGTCGTCTGGAGTGAGAACGTCCCGTCGCGACGGACATCGACTTCGGTCTTCACGCAGCGCCCGCGCACGTAGTCGGCGTAGAAGCGCAGCTCACCTTGCTCGAAGCGAAAGTGTCGAAGCATGTCGGCGGCTGACCACTCGTCGGTCGAGACGAAGTGCATGTCCGAAACCCCGCGAGGTCGAGCGTCCGCGAAGGCGAACAGACCGATTGCGTAGAGGAACCCCATGCCCGCGAACTCGACGTCGTCGTCCTCGGGATCGCCGAGGCGACCGTCGATGCGGATGTGCCAGTCGTCGGCTGACGTGGGCTTCTTCTCGGTCTTCAGCACCACCACGTCGACGCCCGCGATGCTGTGGATGAATTCGAGTTCGATCGACTTGTCGTCGGTAGGTCACCCCTGCGCCCAACTCGCTGGCAGCCTTTTCAACCCGACTCCCCCGCCGCCAACCCTTCCCCGTCCACTCGCCTTGTGCCGCCTACCTCCACCAGCCCCGGGCGCCCATTTCCCGCTTCAATCTTCCTCACTGTTCGGCTTCGTTCAACAAATACTCCGCCCAGATCAATCTCTCGCAACGGTAGTCGCGGAACACATATTGTCTGACTTTAAATTTCTCCGAGGAGGCAATGTGCAACGTGCGGCTTTAGCGATCCTGTTGGCGGCGTCAGTTGGGTGTGGCGGAGCGGGCGGTGGGAGCGGCACCGGGGGCCAGGGCGGATCAGGCGGCGGCTCCTCGGCTGGCGGCGGCAACGGAAACAGCATCGGTGCCGCATTTGACCGTGAAGCGCTGAGCGGGACGCGCCTCAAGACGCGATATCTGCAAGGCGAAGATGGTTCGCGGGCGCCGATGGGATTCTTCGACACCACCCGCAACGTACCATGCAGTTTTTCTCTCTCCGAGGACGGGCAGCAGCGCTGCTTGCCAGCTGGCTCTTTGCCCTCTCCAACCCGGCGGTCAGGCGCTCCAGATTTGGGGGCCAGCGTCACCGACAGCACCACCGGCATAAGATATGGTGCGGTGCTCACAGGGGCAACGACGGAGGACGTCACCTACGAACCCACCAGGTCATCGGTCTTTTTTGACTCACTTTGTACGGAGAAAATTGCCTACTCAGCAGTCGGCTGTGGCAGCGCGAAATATGCATTCGAAGTCATTAATCAATGTCCGTCGAAAATCGCGATCTACAGCGTTACGCAGTACTCGCCGCCCGAGGTTTTCTTCACAGAGGGATTCGGCCTCTGCCGCGCCCTCCCTGTCTCTAAGTTGCCCGGCTTCACGTTCTACAGAGTTGGCGCGAAGGTTCCTGCTTCATCATTCGTTGGTGCAACTGTGATGGTCGAGCCGTAGCGGGCTTTCTTTCAGTGGGCAGTCGGTGCAGCAGCCCGAGATCATCTGGCCAGCCTCGACTGATTGGTCCGCCAACCCTTCCCCGTCCACTCGCCTTGTGCCGCCTACCTCCACCAGCCCCGGGCGCCCATTTCCCGCTTCAATCTTCCTCACTGTTGAGCTCGGTCAGCGGCGTGTGGGGCGCCACCACAGTAGCGTGGAAGCCGGGAGGCCAGCGGCTGGAGTCGCTGATTGACTCGTCGGGCGCGCTGGTGTCGGAGACGTTCGGCTACGACAGCCGCGGGCGACTCGAGTCGGTGGCGTCGACGCGCGGCGGCGCTCCGCTGACGTCGGTGCGGTACGGCTTCGACGGTCGAGGCAATCGCATCAGCGAGACGCAGCCGATGACGGGCGGCGCGCAGCGGCTGTTTGGCTACGACACCGCGGACCGGCTGACTGCGTGGACCGAATGGGACGGCACGGCCACCGCGCTGAAGCTGCGCGCGGACGGAAGCCGAGACGAAGAGAGGCAGTACCTGACGCCAGGCAGCCCGGTGCCGACGGGCCCACCCAGCTTAAGTGGCGGCAACGGTTACGTCGAGACAGCGTACAGGAAGTACGGCTACGACACGACGGGCGCGTTGGGCAGCATCGCGACGACGCCGACCGGCGGCAGCATGAGCACTGTCACGTACGCCCATGACGCCGAAGGCCGCCGCATCAGCGAGACGCCGGGCTCTTCCTCACTGTAACCCGATGGCGGGACCGGTATGTGTTCGTGGCTCAGTCGGCCGAAATCAAGGCCGCAATGGCAGCACGCTACGGCCCCAAGCCGTTCGAGGCGGCGGAGGGCGCAAAGGTAGGCCCTCTGGTTCCGGCAAGCACGTCCTTTTGCTCAGTGGGCTTCTCAAGTGCGGGGCCTGTGGTGGCAGCGTGGTCGTCACTGGCAAGCGCGACAAGGCTGGCGTCACGTATTGCCATATCGGCTGCAACACCCGCAGCTCCCGTGGTGACGCGATTTGTAAAAACAGCACCAGCGTTTCTGAGCGCAAGGTGACCGGTGTGGTCATCAACGCCATTGAACGCTTCGTCCAGCACCCGCACCCTGAACAGCTCCAAGCCTTCGCCAAGAAGTTTTCGGAGAAGGTGAACCAGCGCCAGAAGACCAAAGGACCTTCTTGCGTATTCCGGACCATGGCGAACACCCATTCCGGGCGAAGCCGAACAGCGATTCCGGCGCATGCCGAACACCCGTTCCGGGCGAAGCCGAACACCGATTCCGGGCATGCCGAACACCCCGGAAGCGATGAAGAGCTGAGCCGCAGCAGTTGACGAGGCTGGACAGACCGCCGACCACGCGTGCCCCCAACCAAGGAGGCGACGTTGTCAGCAGAGTTGGGGTATCGGGAAGAATCAGGGAGTCACTACCGGTAGTGTGAGCTGACGGTAGGTAGGGGCCAAGCATGGCGAGCT
>JANOHG010000591.1:0-2002 GCA_031406375.1 Archangiaceae bacterium
CGACGCGATCATCAACCAGCGCGGACAAAACATGTTCTGCGTCTACGTGGCGATCGGCCAGAAGCAGTCGACGGTGGCGCAGGTGGTCGACAAGCTCACCCGCTACAACGCGATGGAGTACACCATTGTCGTCGCAGCGAGCGCGTCGGACTCGGCGCCGATGCAGTTCTTCGCGCCCTACACCGGCGTCACGATGGCGGAGTACTTCCGCGACAACAAGATGCACGCGCTCATCATCTATGACGACCTCTCGAAGCAAGCCGTCGCGTACCGGCAGCTTTCGCTGCTGTTGCGGCGGCCCCCGGGACGCGAGGCATATCCAGGAGACGTCTTCTTCATTCATTCCCGTCTACTGGAGCGTGCCGCCAAGCTGTCGGATGACCAGGGCGCGGGCAGCCTCACCGCGCTTCCCATCATCGAGACTCAGGCCGGAGACGTGTCGGCGTACATTCCGACCAACGTGATTTCAATCACCGACGGGCAGATTTTCCTCGAGACCGACCTATTCAACTCTGGCGTTCGCCCGGCAATCAACGTCGGCCTATCCGTTTCGCGTGTCGGTTCTGCGGCGCAAATCAAGGCGATGAAGCAAGTCGCCGGCTCGATGAAGCTCGAGATGGCGCAGTACCGCGAGCTGGCTGCGTTCGCGCAGTTCGGCTCGGACCTCGACAAGGCGACCCAGGACATTCTCGCCCGCGGTGCCCGTCTGACTGAGCTCATCAAGCAGGGGCAGTATGAGCCGATGTCGGTCGGCAAGCAGGTGATGCAGATTTACACCGGCACCAATCGCGACGATCCAGGCAAGCGCGGTTGGTTGCGCGAAATTCCGGTGTCCGACGTGGTGCGCTACTCGAAGGAATTCCTCGCGTTCTGCGACGCGAAGTTCCCCACCCTCGAGATGAGCATCATGGAAAAGAAAGAGCTCACTGCCGACATCAAGACTGAAATCAACAAAGCCATCACCGAGTTCAACGCCATCTTCCAGAAGACTGCTGGCGCGAAGTTGTAATGCGATTCCTGGCGCTCTGTATTGCCGCATGCGCGCTGGCCGGGTGCGCCCTTCGTCCGCGCTACGCGCAATTCGTCACCCCCGAGACGACTGGGCCCGTGCGGCTGCAGGTGCTCGACAAGAAATCAGGAGCCCCGATTTCAGGCGCGACGATAGAAGTCGGCGAATCACGTGGCAGGTTCAGCGCGAAGACGAACGCCGAAGGAGTCTTCACCCTGCCGGTTGATAAGAAGCTAATGGATGAGAACGCCTTGATTGTCATCAGCGCGCCCGCAGGTTTCGGTCGCACCGAATTGATCGCGGCACCGGTTCCAGAGACAGCGAATGCTGCGCCGGTGCTGATGCAGCCTGCCACCGAAATCGAAGTCGTCGACGCCGGAAGCTAGATGCCAAACTACCTCGTCTTCTTCTTCTTCTTCGCCGGCTTGGTCGCGACTGATTTCAGTGCGACGTCACAGTGGATGAACCGGCCGTCAACGAATGCAGCAAGGTACTTCGCCCCAGCGTGCCAGTAGACGTTTCCGAGCTTCGAGTCTTCGTGAAGGCCTGATGCGTAGCAAACCGACTTCTTGCCACCCGCTTCGAACGCGTACCCTGGTCGTTCGCCATCCAACACCAGCTCGGTAAGCACCCTGGCACCACCCGGGCCACCAAGTGACGCCTTTGGAACCACCAGCACGCTCTTCCAGGCATACGGCGCCCGATTCACATCGGTGTAGCGCGCGCACGAGAATGGAGTCCCCATTCGTTCCAGCTCGTTGAGCTCTTTTGGCCAGCTGGGCGTGACCGACTCGTCGGTGATGCAGAAGAACAACTCAGTCAGGTCATTGGGACCAGAGACCGATTGGTAGACGAAATACGTGCCGTCCTTGGACCAACCGTAAAACGTGTCGGTATCTGCGAGTGCAGGCAGAGCAACCAGAACCAGACCAAGAAGGGCAGAGCGCATGGGCTTTCGCCCTTTGGCGTAGCACAGCCGCGCCTTCTTCAAGG
>JANOHG010000607.1:0-6285 GCA_031406375.1 Archangiaceae bacterium
AGCCGAGTTGAAGCGCGAAGTCATCCTCGTGCTGCGTCGCGAGACGCACGGCGCCCAGGCAGAGCTGCTGTCGCGCGAAGTGGGAATGCCAGTGCTGAAGCTGGTGAAGACCCTCGAGGAGCTTCGAACCGACGGCATCATCGTTTCAGTGACGAACACCCAGCGCAAGACGTTCTGGTCGCTCAAAGGCATCAATCCCGAACACCGCCGCGCGCCGAAGTAGGCGCGCGGTCTCGACGAAACCTACTGCCCGTAGCCACTGACCTTGGAGATCACCTTCGGGCTGTAGGGATCGTCGGTGTAGACCACCGCGTAAAGCGTGAACGGCTGGTTGCTGCATGAGGTCAGCCCACCATTGAGGCATGCTTCGCCGAACACCAGCCTTCCAATCTGAACCTGAGTCGGGCTCGACTGGCTCGTCGAGGCAGCAACATTGTGCGGCGCATACTGGTTCGGATTTCCACCGTCGACGTTCTTCCAGGCGAAGGCTGCGCAATCGCCCGCAGGATTGGTGGGATCGCAGATCTGAAAGATGCCCCCGGTCGGGCCGCCGCCATCACCCAAACCGAGGAACTCTTGCCACATCTCGACCTTGGTGACTTTCAGCGGAGCGTCGCCGGCATTGTTCACGCCGTAGAAGGGCGCCTCGCATGGAAGGGTGGCCGGCGAACCGCTGGTGCCGCAGTTCCAGTTGCTCGAATTCGGGTAGGGTAGCTTTGACGAAGCGTTGAGCGTGATGAACAGCGTCCCTGGCTGGCGGTTCGAACCCACCGATTCGCCAGCGTCCAGCTGCGGCTGGCGGCGCCAGAGGATTCGCGCTTGGTCAGCGCCATCGTCGCGACACCGTGAACTGGCGCGGTAGGTGATGTTCACCGCTGCGGTTTCCCACCGCTTGGGGACGGCGATGCTCGTCGGAAGCTTGAAGGTCGGGTCGGTGAACTTGGTCACCCGCCCACCGTCGGACAGCGTTGGGGCGTTTGAGAACGTGAAATCGGAGCTGGTCGAGCCACCATCGCAACGCGCCATCGAATAAGGCAACGCGTCCCATTGCAGCTCATAGGCAACCGGAAAGTTCCCTTCGTTGCGCACCTTGAGGTTGCCAGAGAAGCCGCCATCGGTGCCGCAGGTCGACAAGCGGTTGTCGCAGAAAGCGCCCGCCATGATCTCGATCGAATTCGAGCTGATGTCTGCGCACACCTCAATTCCGAAGCCGTCACGCTGGAAGCACAGCTTCGGCAGCGCGTACGTGCTCTTGCCTTTGATCGGCACGCTGATGGTGCCGCCTTGCATCGCGTCAAGGCGCAGCTCGAGCGTTGCCATTCCGGTCAGGGTCTGTTCCGCCGTCGGCGCGTAGGTCAATTCGGTGGTTGCCGAGGTACCCGCGCCAAGCGACACCTTGAACCGGTTCAGGTCTCCCGTCACGGTCGCGGGGGTGTTCGCACCGAACGCACCTGACTGCACCACCAGAGCATCGCTGCCGGCGTTGGTGACCGTCACCATCACCTTTTTGGTCTCACCAATGTAGACGTCGCCGAAGTCGATCGGGTTGGGAACCACCCGGGCGACCGCGGTGACGCCCTGCCCTGCCAGCGAAATCTCGGCGATCTCTCGGGCGGGGTCGTTGGAAGTCAGGGTCAACTTTCCAATGACCCGCTGGTCGGACTCGGTAGGGGTGAAGCTCAACGCAAGGTCGACAGTGCTTCCAACTGCGAGCTCAAGTGGCAGCGTCGTCTCAACGCCAAATGGAGCGACTGACGAGGCGGTGTTGATGGTGAGGCTGATGTTCCCGGCGTTGCGCAGCGTGATCTTTCGAACGCTCTTCACGTTCACCTGCACCTGCCCAAAGTCGAGCGACGTGCGCTCGCCCGCGCCGTTCATGCCTGGGATCTCGAACTTGGGGAACCGGTCGTTGGTCTTTGCACCGCACTTACAACCAACGAGCGGGGAACAGAGAAAGGCCAAAGCGAACAGCAGCGTTGAAGTTTTCATTTGTGTTCAAACCAATTCCGATTTCGGGGTCCGGCCCATCAAGTCGAGCACCGCAGCCTTTGGGCTCTTTGCTTCGTACATGATTTGGTACACCTGCTCACAGATTGGCAGCTCGATGCCTGTCTTCAGGGCAAGGTCGCGGGCTGCGCGAGCGGTCTTTACTCCTTCGGCGACCTGCTTCATCTCTTTCAAGATCTCTTCGAGCTTCTGGCCCTTGCCCAAGGCGATGCCGACCCGCCGGTTCCGCGACAACTCGCCGGTGCAGGTCAACACCAGGTCGCCCATTCCGGCCAGCCCCGACAACGTCAGCGGGTTGCCGCCCATTCGTACCGCGACCCGGGTGATCTCTGCCAACCCTCGGGTGATGATCCCCGCCCGCGCATTGTTTCCAAAACCCAGACCGTCAGCGATGCCCGCGGCGATCGCGATCACGTTCTTGAGCGCGCCCCCCACCTGCACGCCCACCACGTCGGTCGAGGTGTAGGTGCGAAAGGTGCTGCAGTGAAACATCTTCTGGCAGCGCTGCGCGGTCTTTTCCCACCGCGAGGCAATGGTGACGATGGTCGGCATCCCGAGCACCATTTCTTTGGCGAACGATGGCCCCGACAGGACGGCAATCAGCGGGTGCATCTCTTCGGGAAGACACTGCTCGTGAAGCTCGGTCATCGTCATCAGCGTTTCGTTCTCGATGCCCTTCGCCGCGCAAACGATTGGCGCGTGCTTTGGCAAGAACGGCAGCGCGTTTCCCAACAGCTCCCGGGTCGCGTGAGACGGAGCTGCGGTGACAATCAGCTCGGCGAAGGTCGCAGCCTCTTCAATTGAAGTCGTGCCGACGATGTTCGCGGGCAGCTTCAACCCCGCCAGGTAGTTGACGTTCTCGTGCTGGGCGTTGATCGCTTTGATCAGAGCCGCGTCACGCCCCCACAGCACCACCGTCTCGAAGTTGGTGGCGAGCACGGTGGCCACCGCGGTGCCAAAGCTTCCGGCTCCGTAGACGCAGGCTTTTTTCATCGCGGCCGTAGATAGCACGCGACCGACAACGAGTACGACAGCCCGGAAGTCCGTGGGTGGATCGGCGGCCCAGCCATGCACGGACTTCCGGGCTGTCTAGATCCCGGTCACCAACCCAAGTGATGCGACGGGCATCACGATCGCGTCGTCCGGGCGCCCGTGAATGTCGAGCCCCAGCAGGAATACGAACGAGGTCCGCGCAGACAGCGGCATCTCGGCTCCGAGGCGCAGCTGCGCGTTGTGACCCAACACCAATCCCGAAGGAACTCCATTCAAAGGGACCTTCGCAAAAGGATCCGTGTCGAAGGCGAGCAGGTAGCGGGCTTCGAGGAACAGGCGGGCGGCACGAGGGCTGTCGCCCTGGTACGAGACGATCAGCCCAGGGCTGAGACCCCAGTTGCGATGGCCGGTGATCCAACGGGGGCCGCGAATCTCGTTGCGAGCGCGCTGAGCGAACAACGCGAACGTCCCGTCGATCGACGCCGCCATCGACCACTTGGCCTTGCGCAGAATCCCCACCTTGAAGCCGGCGTGGAATTCGTTCATCACGAAATAGAAGCTCTCGAAGCCGATGAAGAAGTCGAGTCGATCGTGCAACCCGATCGCCAACTTCAGACCCAACAGTGGAAAGCCGAGGAAGATGGCCTGCCCGCGTTTCCACTGCCCAAGGGTCGGCCCGCCGAACATACTGACCGTGTTGGGCTGCTCAGGTGGGCGCGTGGTGGCGCCAAGGCCCGCTCGCGGAGCAGAGCCAACAGGCTCTGGCTCTGGAGGTCGAGGTGGGGCCACCTGAGGAACCTTCGCAGGAGGCTTCCCAGCCCCGTTTGAATCGGCTGGGAAGTCGCCCCATTCCTCATCGGGGGTTTGCGCGAGCGCAACCGCGCTGCAGCACAACCCTGCGGTCAAGATGATGCGCACCATAGGCAAACCTTACCTCTTTGAACAAAAACAGCGGAGCCACGACGTCGGCTCCGCTGCTCGGTTGCTGAAGTCTAAGCGGCTTAAAGCGTCTTCAAGTGAGCTACCAGATCCGATTTCTCAGTTGGGCTCAGCGTTGAAGTGATGCCGTGCTTGTCGCCAGGGTTGTTGTTGATGCGCTCCTCGAGTGTGGCAGCGCTGCCGTCGTGAAGGTACGGAGCCGTACGCGAAAGACCCAACAGCGACGGAACGTCGAGACCGTTGTTCAGCCACGGCCCGTTGTCGGGGTTCCGACCCGTGCGCACGATGGTGCCAACGTCTTTGCTGGTCTTGTTCGTGAGCAAAGTACCGGTATGGCAACTCGCGCACTGGGCCTTCTGAAACGCCTGGGCACCGCGAAGCTGAGCGTCGGTGCGGACCAGCTTCAAGTTGGCATTCTGTGGCGCTGGCATCGACTCGATGAAGTCGACGAGGTTCTCCGACTCTTTCAGCGTCACCAGGCCACTTCCACCCATGCGCTCGATGATGGTGTGCTTCATGAACGCTTGGCTGTCGGCGAATTCCCCGCTCCAGTGGTAGGGCTGGGTCTGGCGAATTCTGCGTCCGGCAAGCGCTGGCGTCTGGCGCGCGCCGTCGGGGAAGCTCCAGATGTGACCGTCTTCGAGACCTTCGAGGTGGCAAGTCGCGCACGAAACATTGGTCGCGCCAGCCGAGAGCTTCGGATCAGTCGCGTTGAAGAACATCTTCCGACCCGCAACCACCTCAGGAGACAGCACATCGGTCGCGACGGGAATTGAGAGAACCTTCTCGATGACGAGGTCGCCACCGTTCTGCTTCGAGGTAAGCACGTCAACTCGGTGGTCGAACTGGCTGTAGACGTATGCTTTCCTGCCGTCGCGGGTGAGTGCGATTCCATCAGGGCCGCTGCTGGCTTCCGCCGTGCTGTTGAGCGCGATGGTGTTGCGCACCGAGCTGCCCGTGGTCTTGAACTGCAGGTCATCGCCATCTCGTCGAGAGGCAGGCACGATGGCGATGTTCGAAGACTCTTTGTTTACCAAGAACACCCAGCTGTCGGTGGAGTCGAGCGCGACGGCGACGGGGGCCTGAATCGGATTGGCGATCGAGGAAGTGCGACCCCCTGTGCCGTTGCTGAACACGGGGCGGCCGCCAAGCGTGGTGGTGGGGACATCGCTGTTATTGGCGACTGTGCCAGTGCTGAAGCACGAGGTCAGGTCATCCACCTTCGGCTGAAGCTGACCACCTTGCGTCTGGCCGGTGCCGCGATCCGCGACGACGATTCCTGCCGTTGCGACAGCGCCGATGTTGCACGGCCCGCCTGATCCGTAATACCCGCCCGCCGACGTCGGGCGGCGACCAATCGGATCTTCTCGGGCCCAGATTGCCGGAGCGAAGATGCGGCCATCGCCAGTGGCAACGACTGCGCCCATCGCGCGGGGCTTAAAGGTCGAGAAAGCCGATGCGCCGGCTCCGCCACCACCCGTGCTGCGCGTCGCGTTGGCAGCGTTGTAGATGCCGATCGCGTTCGAAGCGACTGCGCGCGCCTTCAGGTCGACTTCGACGATTTCGCCCTCTTTGTAGAGCGTCACGACTGCCCTATCATTTCCCAGCAGCGCCAGGCCGCGAGGCTCAGCACCGACTTTCACTTCGAATGCCGGCTGTAGGGTGGCGACTTCGATGCCGGTCAAGGTGCCAAATTCGGTCGCATCGGCCGAGGTGGAATTGACGACGTAGAGCATTCGGTTGTCGGGAGAAACCGCGATGCCGACCGGCTCGATGCCGACGCCAATCTGAGCGGCCTCTTTCCAGTCACCCTTTCGGATCACGCTGACCGAGTTGCTTCCGCGATTGGTGACGTAAATCGTGTCATCGCCGCCAACCACCACGCGCGAAGGCTGGTCGCCGACTTTGATGGTGGCGATCTTCTTATCTGTCTGAGTGTCGACCACTGTCAGTGTGCCGTTGTCGGTGTCGACGGCGTAAAGCAGCGAATCATCCGACGAAAGTGCGAGCGAACCAGACGATGACGATTGATGTGAGCTTCCGGGTTGCGCACAACCGGACAGCGTACTTCCTGCCAAAGCACCGACAATCAGTGACCGCTTGAACCAGTTCATACGCCTTCTCCTTGTCGATTCTCTGACAGCGATGCCGCGTTTCGACAGCTGAAGTTCCCCCGGCCCTTCTTCCGCGACTCACAAACCCCTGATACTGCAAGCGAATCACCATCGCTGGCGATTTCGATTCTCAGCATATTGCAGATGGTATGCCGAACAACAACCCCCCTGTCAGAGTAGGTCGAATGACACGCGTGCCTATGGCGGTTCAAACCCAACAAACACTCGACCT
>JANOHG010000679.1:0-5434 GCA_031406375.1 Archangiaceae bacterium
TTCTTCTCGGCGGGCGGCGTCTCGGGTTTGAAGGACATGATGACAGGGAAAGAGAAGATGCGGCGTGAAGCGGCTGCCGCCGTGAAAGCGCAAAAGGCGGCCAAGGCCGCCGCGCTCAATGCGCAGCTCGCAAAGCAGTACGCCAACCTCGATGGGCCGCGGCGTATGGGGGGTTCGACGGGCAGTGTTGCGACCGGAGATCCCAACCTCATCGGAGCATCTGCGCCAGGCGCGGTCGGCGCGCTGCGAAAGGACGCGATGCCGAAGCTGCGGGGAGTCGAGAGCAACACGCCGGCTCCGTCAACGGCGGGAGGTTTGGACGACACCGCCGCGGCGAAAGTGGTTGGCCAGTCTCAGGCGGCTTTTCAAGGCTGCATCGAGGAAGGGCTGCGGCGCAACCCGAGCATGAAGGTCGGGAAGGTGTCGGTGGTGGTGCTGGTGGCGAAGTCTGGCGTCGTCAAGGCAGCGAGCATCACCCCAAAGCAACACGAGGGTACCAACTGGGGCGGTTGCCTGATTCAGCGTGCAAAGCGAATGGTGTTTCCTCCGTTTAGAGGTGACGACGAGGCCGAGGTGCAGGTTCCGCTCGTGGTCGGCCTCGGCTTCTAGCCCCCGCCACGGTGGGACCTGCGCCATCTTTGACATCGATGAACCCGGTGCGATCGTCGCGAACTTCGGATGTTGAGGAAGATCTTCATTTCTGCAGATGGCCGACTGCGTTCCGGGTGGGCGATTGCGCTCTTTCTGCTCGCGCTCTCGATTCTGGGCCAACTGCCGATGAAGTCGTTCGGCAAGCGCTTCGGCATCGACACCTCGACAGACGCTGCGTTCGATGACCCGCGGGTGTTCGTGCTCACTGCATTTGGATTGCTGGTGATCATGGCCGCGACATGGATCGGCTGCCGCGCGGTCAAGCAGCCTTTGAGCGCCGCAGGGTTCGCAGATTCGAGTCCGTTGTTGATGCTCGCACTTGGATCTGCGATTGGCGCGGCATTCGTGACCACAATCTGCGTGGCGCCGTTTCTCCTCGGGAAAAGCGTAATCCAAGGTCCAACGGACGGTGCGTTGTCGCTGCTGGGCACTGGCCTGGCGCAGTTGGTGGCGCTGGGCCCGCAGAGTGCAGCCGAAGAGGTGGCGCTGCGCGGGTTTGCATTTCAGCAACTCGCGCGGGGCACGAACCAAGTGGTCGCGGTGTTGGTCACCGGTTCGGTCTTCGGCCTCGGCCACCTCGCCAACCCCAACAGCTCAGCAGTAGCAGCGATGAACATCGCGATGATTGGCATCTGGTTCGGGCTGCTGGTCGTTCGATCCGGGTCGCTGTGGCTCGCCATCGGGCTGCACATCGCTTGGAATTGGTTCGAAGGCTTCTTCTGGGGCCACCCTGTCAGCGGAACCCGAACGGGCGGGATGCTCTTCCACCGCGTTGGCCACGATTCCGGATTCTGGACGGGGGGCCTGTTCGGGCCAGAGGCATCGACATTCACCGCCTTGATTTTGGTGGTGGTCGTCGGCTTGACGTTCATTGCCCCCGCGCGCCGCGCAGTTGTTTCCCTTCGGCTTCGAGAAGGCTCTATCACTAAGAACCATAATTGACAGGATGACAGTGCGCTGACAGCGTTGGGAGATGAAGCGAAACCCACCGAAGACCGCTTTCCTTAGCGTCCAGGAAACCGCAGATGTGCTTAAGGTCTCCGAATCGACCGTGTGGCGCTTGCTTCGCTGCGGAGACCTCGGAAGCGTGCAGCGCTCGGGCCGGAGGTTGGTCTCGTCCAGAGATGTCGCACGGCGCTCGCGGGCCGTGTCCAGCAAGCTCCGCCCGCTCACCAAAGACCACCCGATGTGGAAGCTCATCGGCGCCTTCAAGAGTGGCGGGGCAGGGCCTGGATCGGGTGACAAGCATGCCCTACTCGCCCGGTGAGCAGATCATTCCGAAGGGCTGTGCTCATCGACTCCAGCGCGGTGCTGGCGTTGCTCGATGAGGATGACGCGAACCACAAGATGGCGCTCGCGATTGCGAAGGCACCGCCCAGTCTTCGTCACCAACTACATCGAGGCCGAAGCCCATGCTCTCTTGCTTGCCCGGCTTGGCCGTTCATCAGCGCGTGAGTGGATTGTCCGGAGCGGACTCGAAGTGATTCACGCGTCGAGGGATGAAGAGGTGTTCGCCAAGGAACTGCTCGAAACCCATGACGATAAGGATTGGTCGTACTGCGATGCCCTTTCGTTCTCAGTGATTGACGGCCGTCCAGCGGCCGGGGCCTTCAGCTTCGATCACCATTTTCTCAAGTACGGGGGCTTTCGCGTCTGGGGTGCCCGGCGCTGAACCTGGGCGTGTCGCCCTTGAGACGATCGCCGGATCGCGGCCGGTGCGAAAAACATCGCCCAGCACTTCCTTGCCTGCGTTGCCCGAGATGAGTCCCTTGTCGATGGCGGTGAGAAGCGCGCCCAGTTGGGTGGCAGTGAACTTCAGCCAGACGCGTTTTCAAGAGATGAACTGCTCGCTCGGGTAGGGAACACGCCTACCACAGGGCATTGTTTGCAACAGAGCGTCCACGAGCTGTTGCACGCCGACACGCGCTTCTCTCATCACACCGGCTTGGTGGAGGCAGCCGAAAAGGCAGGGCGGTCGATCTTTGGTCGCCTGACGTTAAGATTGTGGAATGGCATTTCCCGCTAGACCACTGATGTCTTTCTCGGAATACCTCCAGGTCGAGGATCGCAACCCGGTGAAGCACGAGTACCTCGACGGGGTGGCGTTCGCGATGGCGGGTGGCACGGCTGAGCACGCCCGATTGTCCGCCAGCGTTGCGCGAGTTTTGGGCAACCGGATGGCGGGCAAGCCGTGTGGGGTCTTCAGCTCTGACCTGAGAATTCACGCGAAGGCGAGTGGGCTTGCCACCTACGCCGATGTGACCGTGATTTGCGGCAAGAGCGAGTTTGATCCCGAAGACCGGAAGCAGACCACCGTCATCAACCCGATTCTCCTGGTCGAGGTGCTCAGCCCATCGACTGAGGCTTACGATCGGGGGGAGAAGTTGGCGCACTACAAGGGGATCGCTTCGCTGAAAGTGGTACTGCTCGTCTCGCAAGAAACACGCACCATCGAAGCCTGGCATCGAACCTCGAACGGCTGGGAAAACGCAGTACACCGCGACGGGGCGGTGCCGCTGCCAGAACTCGGCTGCGAATTGCCGTTGGACGAGGTGTATGCCAATCCGCAACCGGGCTGAGTTGCCTGCAAATCGGCAATCTGCACGAACCGAGAAGACGAGTATTGCCAGCACGCTCGGTGAGCTCCTCGTCCGCAATCCGGTACCTTTGCGACCCGCCGCCGAGCTGGTAGGTGCCCTTCATGCCAATTGTTGACCGGACATCGAGAACGGCTTTGGCGCAGCCGCCGATCGCGAACAACGCGACGAAGATCACGCCGGTGCGTCTCCACCTGCGAATATTTTCCCTTCTGACTCTCTCGCTATTCAGTCTCGGCTGCGTCAGTTGGGCTCCGGTCGACTGCGCTGGGTGCAAAGCACCCTTCGAGTGCGTCGCTGAAAACCAGTACGGCGATCGAGTCTATTTCTGCGGGTTCAAGTGCGAGAGTTTCAAGGACACCCGCTGTCCGACAACGTGTCGCAGCTGCGACGGACCGCGTTGCTCGCTGGGGGACGGAACTTCCTTTGGCTTGGTGTGCGTAGGACAGTAGCTGCAGCGGCCCGCCGCCAACCTCCCCCCGTGCACCGCCTTGAGCCACCGCCTATCACCAGCCCCGCGCGTCGGTTTCCCGCTTCAATTTTCCTCAACGTCGGCACCAAGAACAGGAATTGGAAGCCTTCCCCACCGCGACGTGGAGGCCGCAATTCGACTGTCGTTCGCCCACGAGATTCCCTTTCTGCCGCAGCTTCCCGCAGTGAGCCAGACCGAGCTGATGTTGCCCGCGGCGGTCGATGGGCTACCCGGAGTCGGTGCCGATGGGGTGATCGACCTGGCGGTTTGGCGCCGGCGAAGCGATTCGTTCAGTTTCGCGGTCGACGCAGCACTCTCGACAGGTGACCTCTGCCAGTTCGAGCCGACCCGGCACGCCTGCTACCAACTCTTTCTGAGCGAGATTGCACGCCAAGAGTCTCAGTTCGCAAAAGTTCAGATCGCAGGGCCCGCGACCGCGAGGTGGGCGGCAACGACATCCACAGGCGAGCCTGCAAGCGACAACCCCGGGCTTAATCACCAGCTTTTCCGTCTGCTATTGGCCAAGGCACTGGCTCTGGTCAACGCGGTAAAGCGGGCGGGGGCGTCGCCGATTCTCTTTCTCGACGAGCCCTTGTTGGGCGCGCTCAATCGAGGAAACCCACGTCACCTGCTCGTGCTCGAAGAGCTGAGGCTGATAATCGGTGCGCTAAAGAAAGCGGGCGCACGGGTGGGACTCCATTGCTGCGCCAACACCGCCTGGGCGGCGCTGCTCGAGCTTCGCCTCGACATCCTTTCGATCGATGCGCGCCTCAGCCTGGACGCGGTACTCGACGAGAAGACAGCGTTCCAGGCCTTCCTTGCTTCTGGCGCGACGCTCGCGCTCGGCATCATTCCGACCGAGCCCAACGCACACTTCGTGGTTGGTGAGCTGGTCGATTCAGTCGAGGTTTCGGTGCGATCGACGACGCCACGCGCAACGCAAGCCCTAAAGCGAATGATTCTCACGCCGGCATGCGGGCTCTCGACACACACGGTGGCGCACGCTGAACGGGTGATCGACGAGCTCGCGCAGGCGCAGCGCCACCTCGCGTCGTTGCTTGAGCCGTGAGGAATTCGAGCTTCACCTGCGGCAGCTCGAAGGTGCCATCGCCAAAGCGCGCGGTCACAGCGTTAGCTGAACTCGATTTCCTTCAACACCGCTCGTGTCGCCGCGCTGATTCCCAAGGCGCGCAGTTGCGCTGAGGTGAGCCACCTCAGTTCCTGGTACCCCGTCGGTATTTTCAGACGAGAGCCTGCGGTTGCAGACCACAGCTCGAGGGTGAGGTTGCGGTGGGTCAGGACTCGGGTGATTTTTCCGAGTCGCTTGCCGACCACCGCTTTGCTGCCGAGCAGCGCACCGAGTGCGTCAGGCGCTGCAGACGGAAGTTCCCAGAGCCCACCAAACAGCCCGCCTTCGTTGCGCCGCATCACCAGCAGCTTTGAGCCTTTGCGACAGACAGCGACGGCGACGTTCAGCTGTTTGCGCGCCGCGCGCACTTTCGGTGGGGGAAGTTGATCCACGCGTCCCTGCGCAAGCGCCCGGCAATCGCCGCGAACTGGGCAGGTGAGGCACATCGGGTTGTTGGAAAGACAGACTGTCGCCCCCAGTTCCATCAACGCCTGATTGAAGTCTCCTGGTCGATGCGCCGGAACCAGCTGGGCTGCCAACTCCCAGATGCGTTTCTCGCGCTTCGGTTCATCGACCGCGAACAGT
>JANOHG010000682.1:0-3867 GCA_031406375.1 Archangiaceae bacterium
GTCTTCTCGCTGTTCAAGCGGACGTTCCTCGGAACCTTCCATGGCAGCGTCTCCCACAAACACCTTGCCGCCTACCTCAACGAGTTCGAGTTCCGCTTCAACCGCCGGAACGCCGGGAGCCGCTGGCTGCTTTTCAGCCGCATTCTCGACAGCTCGCCATGCTTGGCCCCTACCTACCGTCAGCTCACACTACCGGTAGTGACTCCCTGATTCTTCCCGATACCCCAATTGTGTTGAGCATCGCAAACGCCGATGGCTCCGCCCGTTGGTCTGAGCAGCTCGGCAGCGCGCACGACGTCAAGTTGACGCGCGGCTTCATCCATACCAACGATGGCGAACGCAGCGAGTTCAAGCAATACAACGGCAGCGGCACTCTCAACGTGGACCACGTCGCGCGGCGCGCGGTGAGCGCTTTCACAGCCGATAAAAAAGGAAGAGTGGTGTTCGCCTCGACCGTTTCGGGGAAAATCGACCTTCGCGTCTGGCCCTAAACAATCGCTAGAGCGATACGGCTTGACTCAGCGCGCGATGCACGGCTTCCAACGCCTTGCGCGCCTCGAGCAATTCGCCGCGTTCCCGGGTGAGAACCGACACCTGGCGCGCGAGCGTGTCACGCTCGATTCGCAGCGCATCCGTGCTGCGGCGAAGCCCATTCGAGGCTTCGTAAGAAGCTTCGAGCTCTGAAGCGAGCCGCTCTTCCTCCGAAAGACTTTCGGCCAGCGCCTGATGCTGCTTGGTGATTTCGGCCTTCAGCGCATCCTTCTCGTGCTCGCGCGCGTCGAGCTGTTGACGCGATTCCTGCAGCGCGAGCAAGGCCTCGTTGCGTTCGCCTTCCAACGACCCAAGCTCCCGTTCGAGCTCATTGAGCAGCTTCGCCCGGCCTTCCATCTCGCTCGAGAGGCGGCGTGCTTCGTCCATTCGCAGCCGTGCTTCTTCCGTGGCGCGTTCAGCCTGGCGCCGCGTCGCCTCGAGATCCTGGGTGAGCGCGAGGTTCAGCGTGCGCACCTTCACCAACTCGGTCTGCAGCGCGCCAATCCGTTCGACCGCCAACACCCCTGCCTCTGCCACCGTGTCCGGCAATGGCTCAGGGCGGGGGTTCTCGCGTACTGCTTTCAATCGCTCTTTGAGTCGATCGCGTCGTTCGCCCGCATCGAACTCGTCAAGCGGCGTCGGCGCTGGAACCGTTTGCACTTCCACCACCTGCGGCGGGGCCACCGCCGCTCTCGGTTTGAGCTCCATCGTCTGTGACTGTGCGGCCACCGCTTTCGATTTCACCTCCACCGTCTGCGCGGCCAGCGCCTGCTGCAGCGCTTCAACTGCACTCGTTTTCGGAGCACGCGCTTCGCTGGCCCGTGCGCGGATGGCGTTCGCGAGATCCGGCACCACCGACGCGACCTCGTTCCGATTTGCAACCGGTGGCGTCGGCCGTGCATGCACCGACACGTCTTGCGCCACGCGCTCGGCAATCTCTTCGATCGCCACGTCGGTCACTTCGTTCATCGACGGCTCACCCAGCAGACCCAGTCGAACTCTGGGACGCGCGCGAGACACATTGGCATCGAAGGCTTTCTTCATTTTTCTCTCCAGGATTCTCGCGTCGAAAGACTCAGGCCGACTGGGCAATCACCGTGGGGCCTGAATTGGTCGCGCCAGTTGCGGTCGTCACCGGTATGGGTTTGGTCTGCAGCCGGCCGAGCACTTCGGCGATCAACATGTTGATGTCCTGCGCGCCCTTGCTGTCGCGGTCGGCAAGGAAGATCGGCCGACCTTCGCTCGAGGCTTGAGCAAACTTGGTGCACTGCCGAATGACCTGCGGCATCAGATACTCAGGGTAGTGCTTCTTCAACGCGTCGAGCGCTTCCTTCGCGAGCTTGAAGGTGTTGTTAAAGCTGTTGACCACGATGAAGACGTGGTCGAGCACGTGCGCGAGGTCCTCCTCGAGGCTCTGCACCGTCTCGAACAGCAACTTGAGCCCATGAAAAGAAAGGAAGTCGGCCAGCACCGGCACAATCAAATCGTCGGTGGCGATCAACGCGTTGAGGTTCAGCAGCCCAAAGCTCGGCGGGGCATCGAAGATGATGAAGTCGTAGTGCGCCTCGACTTCTTTGAGCGCATTGCGAAGCTTGAACTCGCGGCCCGCCATCGGCATCAGCGCGAGATCCACCGTCGACATCGATAAGTTCGATGGCACGAATTCGAGGTTTGGCAGCGGGGTCTTCTGAATGACTTCTGAGATGGGCACCTTCTTGACGAGGACGTCGACGAGCGTGCGCGAAAAGTCCTCTCCTTCGAAACCCAAACACTTGGTCGCGTGACCTTGCGAGTCGAGGTCCACCAGCAACACTCGGTAGCCCATTTCGGCCAAGCGCCAAGCGTAGGACGTCGACAGCGATGTCTTCCCCGTGCCGCCCTTGAAGTTCAAGAACAGCTGCTTTCGGGTCGGGCCAACATCCGGCGGGTAACGATGCAGCTTGCCGCGCAGTTCCCACACGTCGGTGGGATTGAAGACGTCTTTCTTGAGCGCGCCAAACAAGGCTTTGGTGCTGACGCCAAGCATCTCGGCGGCGACTTTGGGGCTGTAGGTCAGTGGATCCATGAGAAGTCCCTTTCGTCAGGCGACGAAGTATTTGCTGCCGCGCCGAACCAGGAGTCCACGGCTTTCCAGCAGGCGGCAGGCGAGCAGCGTCGGCTCTTCAGCCTGGGTAAGATGTTGGGTCAGCTCGGCCAGCGTACGGCCGCGAATCGCAGAGCGCAGCTCAAGCAACAGCGCTCGGCAAAGCTTCTCGTCGACGCGCGGCTGCACAGCGGCCGCTTCCACTTCGAGCACCGCCACCCGACGTGCAGGCGAACCGACGGCCGCCGCCCGCGCAGACAGGCTGTCTGCCGCAGGCTGATTGGGCAGGTGGGCCAGTTGACGAACCGCGCGCCGTCGGGAAGCGTCTTCCATGCCCACCACCCCGGACACATCTCGGCCCAGCAGCTTCGAGAGACTGTCGGACGCGGCACGACGAACTTTTTCTTCTGGGTCTCGCATCGCTCGGAACAACCACGGGCGCGCTGCTTCTGCACCGCTGGCTCCCAGCACCAGCGCCGCCAGAGACCGAACTTGCGAATCGGAGTCGGCGATTGCCCTCTGACCCAGCTGCAATGCGGCTTCTCCCGTCAGCGACAACGCCAACAGCGAAGCGCGGCGGCGCACCGCGCGATCCGGGTCGCTCATTGCCGCAGTCAGATGCGGGCCGGCTTGGGTGGGGTCCAACGTCAGCAGTGCCTTGAGCGCTGAAATCCGTACATCGGGAAACGCCGAGGTCAGCAGCGGCGCCACCACCGGGGCACCTTCGCACTTGGCGAAATGGGCGAAGCTCGCAAGCAGCGCCACCTGTACCAGTGGGTCGCTTTCATTGTGTAGGGCCGCCGCCAACGCCGGTGCTGCTGCAGGGTGACCCAACGCCTTCAACCGTTCTGCCGCGCGTACCCGCGACTGCGAGTCTGGCGCCGAAAGCTCGCGCACCGAAAAACCAAACAGCGTCTCTTCGGTGCGGCCTGCGAAAGCCTGCGCGGTGGAAAGCGACGCGTAGTCGGACGACTGCACCTGCAGCCGGCCCTGTGACTTCAGCTCGCTTGCCATCGCCGTGACTGCCGAGGCGACGGGCGGTGGCTCTGGCGCGCTTGGCTTTTCCGCAGGGATTTGCGCCTGACCTTTTGCTTCGGCCCGGCGGTAGAGCACTTCACCCCGCAGCTCTGAGATGAAGCACGCAAGGTCAAACGAGTCGGGATCCGGCGTTTCGTCGGATTTGTGAATCCGCGAAGCCTCGAGCATTTTTCCAATCAGCTCAGCGCGTTCACGCCGCAGCGCCTCGACTACCC
>JANOHG010000690.1:0-1275 GCA_031406375.1 Archangiaceae bacterium
CGGGTAATCCGAACTCAGGCCCTAAGCAGGTTCCTCGAAGGCCCAAGGTCGGATAAAGCAGAGCCATGGGTCAGCTCTGGTCGTACAAGGACTTCGTCAAGGACGCACTTTCACGGGTTCCCGAAGTTTCCTGCGAAGAGATGAACAAGACGGGCTTCGAAACTGTGCGGCTCGATGTTCGTGAAGCCGACGAGATCGCCACCGGGATTCTAGGCAGCGCGGTGTTGCTTCCGCGGGGGCTGGTCGAAAAGCACGTGCACGAGCACATCGCCCATCGCGACACGCCGGTGGTCGTCTACTGCTCGACAGGAAACCGGTCGGCGCTGGTCGCCGATGTGATGATGAAGATGGGCTACACCCAGGTGAAGAACCTCGCTGGCGGAATCGAGCGGTGGCGCCACCTCGGGTTGCCGATCTCGGGCACCGACGCAGTCTGCAGGATCCCCGGCGCTCGCCTCGACTGGAATGCAGTGCGGGCCGAGTTCGCGATTGTCGGCCGTCGCGTCCCGGTGCTCGGCTCGGGCGAACGCCCGCTGGTTTACATGGATCATGCCGCGAGCACCCACGCGCCTGCTTCGGTGCTCAACGCGTACGTCGAGTTCGTCGCGCGCGAGTACGCGAACATTCACCGCGCGAATCATCACCTGTCTCGCAAAGCCACCGAACGATTCGATGAGTCTTATTTCATCGTCGCCGATTACCTGGGCGCCGAGCTCAAGCGAGGCGCCGTCTGCTTCACCAGCAACACTACCCACGCCATCGATCTGGCCAGTCACGTGATGGCCGATCATCCCGGCAAGGTGCTCACCACCGAGATGGAACACCACAGCAACGAGCTGCCCCACCGCAGCCGCGGCGCGGTGTTGCGCGCGCGCGTCAATGACCAGGGCGAGCTTGATTTGAATCACCTCGAAGAGCTGCTGCGTGGCAACCAGGTGAAGCTGGTGGCGGTGACCGCAGGCTCGAACGTAACGGGTGCGATGCCCGATTTGGCGCGGATCGCGCGAATGGCGCACGAGCAAGGAGCCCTGATCCTCGTCGATGCGGCGCAAGCGTTGGCGCGAATGCCGATCGACGTGAAGGACTTCGATCATCCCGAGCACCTCGACTTCGTTGCGGGCGCTGGGCACAAGGCCTATGCGCCCTTTGGAGCGGGCTTTCTCTACGGCCCACGAGCGCTGATGAACGAGGCGGCTCCGTACGTTCCCGGAGGCGGCACGGCAACGCAGGTCACTTCGCGCAGCGCCGAGTACCTGCCTGCGCCGGATCGCCACC
>JANOHG010000705.1:0-8683 GCA_031406375.1 Archangiaceae bacterium
CGGGGCGACGGAGTTGGATCGTAAACGAAGCCCAGTCGCACCGAAACCGACTTGGTGACGTTGAACTCGCCACCGATGTGAACGCTGACCTGGTCGACCCACCCCTTCTTCAACGGCACCGTCAGATCCGGGTTGTCGACGAAGTTGATTCGCAGCTCAGTGAACGAGCTCCACTCGACGAAGTTGGCATCGAGCGAGAGCCGAAGCGCATCGATTGGTTGAAAGGTAAGCCCGAAGTTGGCCTGGGTAGGCAGAATGACGTCTGCCGTGATCGGTTGATCCACCAGACGGCTGCCAAATTCCAACGGAACCTTGCTGAAGTGCGATCGTCCTTCGAACCGCATCGTCACCGGTGAACGGTACGAAGCGCCGAAGAAGACGCGCTTCTCGATGATCTCGACCTGCACGCCGAGGTTCCAACCGAAGCCCCACGCTCCGCCTCCGAGGACGACGCTTCCCTCGCTGTCGACGAAGTTCAAGGCGCGCTCGATCACCACCGTTCCACGCACCGCGTTGAAGCCGACGCCAAGCTTCATCCGCGGATGCAGTCGGTACCCAATCGTTGGATTGACGTCGAACGTCTGCAACGAAGACCGCAATGACTTGAATCGACCCTCCCAATCCGCTGGCCAGCTGCTCGAAGCTCCGTAGGGCGTGAAGATTCCCACTCCGATTGCCAGATCCTCGGTGATCCCAAAGGTGATGTGCGCATTGGGTGGCGTCGCAAGCGCCAACTTCGAGCTGGTTACGTCGCCATCTTCGGCGTGGGTGAAGTTCACCATTGGGATAATCAACGTCATTCCCGCTTGAATCCCAAAGCCTTTGCGGCCCGTGATCCCAGCGGGGTTGTAATAGATGGCAGACGGGTCATCGATGAACGCGGTGACCGCGCCACCCATGCCGGTTGCGCGAGCGCCGTGCACGTCGAGCTTGAAACCAGCCCCGAACGCGACCGTCGAGAGAAGCATCAGCCAGGCTGCAGTGAGCTTGTTCATGGTCATTTGTCAGGTCGTTACGGTGCGGGCTGAGTGCCCATGGTGAGGAAAAATGCCATCTGGGTCTGTGCCTTCGTCCGCGCTGCTGCGCATTCCGCGTTCGGAGTTCCGGTTGAGTCTCCCGGACACGCCAGCAAGAAGGCGTGCCGACCCGGAATCGGGAAACCCGCTGATGGCTGGACGTAGGTAGTAAACGCTTGATTGGCCGGCGTCTGGTTCGCGGCGTTGATCAACTGCACCGTCGTCGGGTTGGGGATGACGACGTCGTTCTCGATGTACTGGATATACACTTTGCGACCCGCCGGCATCGACTGGTTCACCCCGGTGTAAATTGCGTTCTGCGGATCCGCCGGGTCGAGAATCGTCTTCGCCAGCACCAAGAATTGATCGAACGCCGGCAAGCCAGCGCGCAAGCCGAGCCCCGAGAGGTTGCCAAGGAAGCCGTCGCGCTGTGACGCAAAGGCAGGCGCGGTCAACAGCACCTGCACTTGATCCGAACCCGGAACACTAAGGCCGATGTACTTGAAGTCGGCGTTCACCGCGCTCGCCATCGACCCGTTGAAGCCGCCCAGGCTTTGGCCGACGTAGTTGATAACCGAAGTGTTCAGCACCGCGTTCGGGTCGGCCGCAGCGAGGCGCGCCGCGAGGCTGCCCGCAGTCCCGGTCGGAACCTTGAGGATCTTAATCAGCATCGCGAAGTCGAGCGGCGCGTACCGGAAGTTGTCGCGCAACGCGAAGAGGTTGGTCAGGTTGAGGAAGTTCCACGACGCGATGGCGGGTGGGTTAGCAGCGGCGGTGCGCAAAAAGTCGCCGCCTTCACACAGGTTGGTCGACAAGCACAAACCCTGGCCTTGCGCCTGGCAGCCGAGGTCTCCCGTCAGCCCGTCGGCGCCAAAGGTGCACGCTAAAGGCGGCGCACTCGCGCGCGCGACGCAGCGGCCCGTGGTTGGGTCGCACTGCTGGTTGACCGGATTGGCGCACGCGGCGTCGTCCGAAGCCTGCATCGTGGCCGTGGTCGACCCGACACAGGTGGTCCGCTCGCCATGGTAGATGACGTCGATGGCGATCGTCGCGAACCCGGCCAACGCCGCGGTATTCGAGAACGCGAGCATCGAGGTGCGGTTGCTCGTCAACCCGTGTCCAAACACCAGCACCGGGAATCCACCCACCGGAGCAGCAACCTTCGGAACCGTGATCAACGCCGGCGCCCGGCGAAACTGCGGCAGGCCCGCGGGGGGATTCAGCGTCGCGCCCGGCCCGGTGAGCAGGAATGGCAGCGGCACTTGCGCCTGGAAGACGTTCACGTTCGGAATCAGCAGCGCGGGAATCTGCGCCGAGATGTTGTTCACCGAGCTGGGAAGCGCAAATGCGCTGGGCAGCGCTCCGGGCAAGGCGTTGAGCAACTGCAGCACCGACACCGTGCTCTGAGTGCGGTAGCTGAAAGCGAGCGCTAAGCTTTTGCGCGGCAAGCCGGCCATTTCGAGCGCATCGAACATCGGTTTAAGCGCCAAACGCGCGGGCTCGAGGGAAGCGGCCTGCAAGTCCGAGACGCCGCTGATGGTGCTCTTGCCAGCATCGATAAGCGAAGCCTTGCTGCGCATCAGCGCAAACGCGGGGGCCGCCATCAACGGGCGCCCGGTGGTGTCTTTCAGCCCCGTTGTCACCCATGCGGCGTAGTTGCTCTTCTCTTCCAGCGGCAGCTGCGGAACGAACTGCAATTGCTGCGGAGCGGGTTCAATCGAACCGCCATCGGGGAAAAAGACACCCGTGCCGCCATCGGCCAGCTTGCTTGAAGCGCAGCCCAGACACACCCGGACCTTGGGCTGCAACGGGCCTGCACCCTGAAGCTTGATGAAGCCCGTCGTGCCTCCATCCAACGAGAGTGGATCGATCGTGTCGAGATCAATCGCCCCGCGGGTGTCGGAGTTTTCCGAGACAGCCATCGCGGTCAGCGAAAAGCCGTCCAACGTGTTGAGTCCCTGAACCAGCTGCTGCTGTAGTCCTGGCGTGCTGGGCACTGGGAGGTTGACTCGGGTGCCGGCATCGACTGCAACAGTGAGCAGGTTGTTCGGAAATGGAATGATCGACGCAGCGGGATCAAACGTCGCCTCTGGCTGGTTGACCGTTCGAAAGATCCACATCACCGCGACGTCACTTCGAGGAACTCCGAAACCTGCTTGGATCTTGTCCAGCACCGGCGCGTAACCACGACGCAGCGTTTCGAGTCGGATCGCGTCTGAAGTACCCAGCGGAGCCGCAGTGATTGCGGGAGCACACTCTGCGGCTGTTAAATCGAGGCAGGTGACCAGCGAGCTGGCGCTGCGAACGAGCGCCCAGTTGTCGGTAGCGACAACCGTTCCGCCGCCTACCTTCTTCACTCCGTTCTTTCCGCCTACGACCGCAATCGCAAGCGATTGACTCTTGCCCCAGCTGCCTGCAGGAGGTGCCACCTTGAGCATCTTGGTCGCGGTGTCGAAGCTGAAGGTGGGGGTGCCTGCGTCCGTTGCGCCACTGAGTGAAAGGACCAATATTGTCTTGTTGGTGATCGACGCGGGATCAAGGTCGCCGCCAAGCACTTCTGCAGTGGCCGTCGCCGAGACCGGGAAACCGTTGAGAGTGTTGAGGTAGTCCTGGGTGAATTCCTGCTGCGCCGGAGAGCTGGCGGGATCAATCGGCGCTGCGACAAGGCCCGCGTCATTGATTGCCAGGTCGTTCGGGCTTGGTACCTTTCTCGTCGCCAGGTTGAACTGAACCTGGGCCAGGCCATTGGTCCTGAAGGTCCATGCGATCACCACGTCCGAGCGAGGCACCGAACCACCGGGCGGCGCCACCTTGTCGATCAGCGGCTTGTACTTCTGGCGAAGCGCTTCAAGCGATCGCGCTGACCCGGCCTGGTCCACGATGCGCCGAAGTGCGTCATCCTTTTCCTTTGAAGGGATGATCTCCGTCGAAGCGCGACAGTTGCCGCCATCGGCCTCGCAGGTGAGCAACGATGCTTCCGAACGGATGAACGCCCAGGTTGCGCTGCCAACGACCGCGGCGTTGCCATTGCCTGCCTTCACTCCCGTCGTGCCCCCGAGGATCGCGACCCCATAGCTGTTGCCAGGCTTCCAACCACCTACCGGCGGCGCGACGCTGATCTTCGCCGCAGAAGCGGCGCCGGGCGTCGTCGCGTAGGTAATCGCCGACGAAGTCACCTCGACCATTCCCTCGGTGATGTTGAAGACCTTCACGCTCGAAGCATTGACGCTCGATTCCTGCAGCGCCCCCGTGAAGGTGGCCGTAGCCGACGTGCCAAGCGGGAAGCCGTTTAGGGTGTTGAGGTAGGCATAAAACTCGCGATCTGCCGCGGTCGTCTTGTCGGGAAGCGGAATCACCAGCAAGCCTGTGGCCGGGTTGGTCGCCAAATCATTGGGCGAAGGCACGACGGCCGGCGTACCCGACGGATCAAACCGAGCGACAATCACAGAGGGGGGATCGATGCGCTCGATCGGCGGAGTGCAAGCGAACCAACCAAGGCACGCGACAGCGACAGCGAGCTTCTTCATGGGAATCCCTCGTTGCGGTAGAACCTGAAGCGGCGCGCTCATAGCAAACTGCCTGCGCCCCTGTTGGATTTTTGCGATCCGCAAGCAACGCCAGGGTAGATACCGCCTTGATGGGATTCGCATCCGTCTACCTGAAGCTCTATGCACGTTGCTGTTCCCTTGCGTTCCAGGGCATCGCGAAGAACGCGTGGACGTTGGTGCTGCCGATGGGGTTGTTCGCCGCCTACCTGCTGCTCGCGATTCCAATCTCGCAGCTCGGGCCCCTGGCGGGGATTTTCCTTCGGCTCGCGATGTACTTCGCCTTCAGCAGCTACCTGTACTTCGCTGCCGGTACGGTCGCGAACCAACGAATGGACCTGGTGGATCTGAAAAAGTCCTTCCTCGTCTACTTCTGGAGCCTGATGGGGTTGTTCTTCGTGCTCTGGATCGCGGAAATCGTTCTCGGCGCGGTCTTCGCTCAGAATCCAAACCGAAACGTCATCCTCCGGGGCCTCGATCTCATCGCATTCGTCGTGCTCAACCCGGCGCCCGAGATCATCTACCTCAAGGGCACCCGCGGCGGCATGGACACCATCAGCCGCAGCGTGAAGTTCATTCAAGAAAACTGGATCGAATGGTTCATTCCCAATCTGTTGATCGGGTTTGCCGCCTATTGGCTCGCCGAGCAGTTGGCCGATGTTCCAAGAGCGGTCTCGATCGTCGCAGCGCTCGCAGGCGCAGCCGTCTTTCACGGGGTAATGGTTTTCCGAGGCCACCTGTTCGAGGCGCTCGACGCAAGCACCCACCGACAACGGATGTACAAATTCAGGCAGAACAGCGCCAGCTGAGAACCGCGTCAGTCGTCAGCGGCGACCAGATCGAAGTCTGGAATTTCTCGCTTCATGTAGTCGCGCATCCGGCTCACCAACGCCGACTCAATCTGCCGCGCGCGTTCGCGGCTGACGCCCCAGCTGGCTCCGATGTCCTGCAACGTCAGCGGCTCGTCTGACATCAACCGCTTCTCGAAGATGAAGCGTTCCTTGTCGTTCAGCGTCTTGGCGAAGGTTCCCAGCTTCGTCTTGAAAACGTCGCGCAGCTGCTCGTTTCCAAGGGTTTCTTCCGCGCCCATTGCGTTCGAAGGCAGCGTGCGATCCGCTCGGGTGCGGCTGTCGTCATCGCCCGGCTTCATCGGAGCATCCAGAGACACTTCGTCGTGCCCCAGCCGCTGATCCATGTCGACCACGTCTTGCTCGGTGACGTTGAGTCGCTGCGCGAGCAGCTTGGGAGTCACCTCGAAGCCCTGGTTGCGCAGCCGTTCCTGTTCCTGGCGCAACTTGAAGAAGAGTTTCCGCTGGGCCTCGGTGGTCCCAAGCTTCACCATCTTCCAGTTGTCCATGATGTAGCGAAGAATGTACGCGCGGATCCACCACGCCGCGTAGCTCGAGAGCTTGACGCCGCGGGTGGGGTCGAACTTCTTCACCGCCTGCATCAAGCCGACATTTCCTTCCTGGATCAGGTCGAGCAACTGAATCGGATTCCGGTGGTACTCGTGCGCGAGCTTCACCACCAGCCGCAGGTTGCTCGCCACCAGCCGATACGCCGACTTCACATCGCCCGTCGCCCGGTACTTCTCAGCCAGCGCGATCTCTTCCTCGCGGCTAAGCAGCGGGTGCTTGAGCACTTCGGCCATATACGCCTGCAGCGGGTCTCTGCGTGCGAGCTTCGAATCAGGGTCATCGTCGTCTACGACCTTGATCGCCAACGCGCCGGTGGCGTCGACGTCTTCGAGATCCTCGACAGCAGGCTCGACTTCCTCGGAGTCCCCCGTCGCAAGCGCGGTCTTCGCTGGCACGTCTTCGACGAGCTCTGCCTCGACCACTTCCTTCTTGATTCGCCTTGGCATCGGCTTGCTTGAATAACGCAAAGCCGCACGAAGGCCCATTGCTCGTGCTACAGGAAACTTGCAATGAGCAACCAGCCTCTTCCCATGCCCAGTGGTGAAGCCGACCGCGACCAGGAATACGTCGCCGATGTCAGCTTCGATTCCCTCGGGCTTTCTGCCGAAGTCAGAAAAGCAATCGCCGATCGCGGGTACACCCACCCTACCCCTGTTCAAGCCAAAGCCTTCGCGCCGGTGATGGCGGGCAAAGACGTCATCGTCCGCTCGAAGACCGGCACCGGCAAGACGGCAGCCTTCGGGATTCCGCTGCTCGAGAAAATCGCGAAAGGCGAGAAAAAGGTCAAAGCGCTGATCATGTGCCCGACGCGCGAACTGGCGATGCAGGTCGCGGCCGAGCTCACTGAGCTTGCGAAGTACCGCGAAGTGCGGGTGACCGCTATCTACGGTGGCGCGTCGATGAAGGTGCAGGAAGACGCTCTGGACGACGGGAGCGCGATCATCGTCGGCACGCCAGGCCGCGTGTACGACCACATTCAGCGCAAGAACCTCAAGCTCGAGCATTGCGCGTTCGCGGTGCTCGACGAAGCCGACGAAATGCTCAACCAGGGCTTCTACGAGGAAGTCACCCGCATCCTCGATTGTCTTCCGAAGACGCGGCAGGTGCTGCTGTTCTCGGCCACGGTCCCCGAGGACATTCAGCGGCTGATTTCGAAGTACACCACCAACGCCGAGACGCTGTTGTTGTCGGGCGACGTCTTCACCGTCGACCACATCCAGCACATCAAATACGAAGTCTCAGAGGCGTACCCGAAGCCGCGAAATCTCATCTACATGCTCGAGATGGAAGAGCCGGACAACGCGATCGTCTTTTGCAACACCCGCAGCGACACCGAGCTGGTGACCGCGGTGCTCAATCGCAACGGCTTCGACGCTGAAATGCTCAACGGAGATCTGCCGCAAAAAGAGCGCGAGCGGGTGATGGCGTTGGTGAAGCGGGGCGAGGTTGCCTTCATGGTGGCCACCGACCTGGCGGCGCGCGGCATCGACATCAGCGATCTGGGTCACGTGATCAACTACACGCTGCCCGAGGATCCCGCCGTCTACCTTCACCGCGTCGGTCGCACCGGCCGAATCGGCAAGAAAGGCGTCGCGCTGAACCTCGTTTCTGGACGCGAGTTCTCTCAGTTTTCCACGCTGGAAAAGAAGTACGGAATCGTGTTCGAGAAGCGGCAAATGCCGAGCCCCGAGCTGGCGGTAACGATGTGGACTGACCGCCACGTCAAGGAGCTCAAGGAAGCTGCCTCGGGCACCATCTACGAAGGGTTCCTTGGCCTGGCGAGCGAGCTGAAGAAGCGGCCCGACGCCGACGAGCTGATCGCGCTGATGTTGAAGTGCTTCTTCAAAGAGCTGCGCAAAGAGAAGCTGCAGCATGGCGGCAAGGAAGCGTCAGTTCCGGTTGCGCACAAGTTCGAGAAGCTGCGACCCCACGAGAAGAAGTACGCGACCGGGAAGGACGAGCGACCACCGCGTGGCCGCGGCGCAGAAAGTCGACCGTTCCGTGATCGAGGCGGACGTGCTGACGCCAAGACCGAGTCGGAACGCGCCGAGCTGCGGGCCGTACAACGCATTTCGCCCGCTGCTGACGTTGCGAACGCCCACGATGCGCCGACTCCAACGGAAGGAAGTCAGTCAGTCGCGCGCCCGCCGCTGCCGCCACCGCCGCGGAAGCCCCTGGCTAAGAAGCTGACGGATCGCGAGCTGTTCGAAGCGCTTCAGCGGGGAGAAACACCCCCTATTCCGGATCCGACCACCGACGAGAATTTCGCGGTCGAGGACGACGCGCCTCGCAGCAACGAAGTCCGCGCGACCCGTGAGCCGCGAATATCGCGACCGCGAGAAGACCGCCCGCCCCGCGAAGAACGCGAGCGGCGACCCCGTCGCGAAAAGGGCAAGAGCGACGTCGTCCCGCCAGAACCCGGGCAGGTTCGACTCTGGCTCAATCTCGGCACCATCGACGGGCTTGATCCCACCACGCTCACCCAGGCGATGGAAGCCGCCGGAGCCCCTTCCGGAAAGCTTCAGCGCGCGGATGTGCTGCGCAGCTTCAGCTATCTCTTCGTCGCTGAAGAGGACGTTGCCTCATTCGAAGCGACGGCCGGAAAGAAGCAAGGCGAGAAGGCGATTAAAATCGAACGGGCGAAGAAGTAGGCCTGAGCAAAACCGGCTTGCCCCATGCCGACTTGATCGAGATCGACTCGGCG
>JANOHG010000728.1:0-2231 GCA_031406375.1 Archangiaceae bacterium
TGATTCTCGGCATGGATAAGCCGGCCATTTTGCTTTCGTGGGGAACACCTCCTACCCGCGAATTTTCGGGCGCCGGAGGGAACGAGATCGAAACCTGGTTTTACGTTCGCGAGCAACGGATGATCGCGGTTGTGGTGACGAACGGCTATGTCAGTGATGTGATCGACCAGGGATTCTCGCGTTGAAGGTCCGGAAGAAGCCCGTCAAGAAGCGCCAACCGGCACCGAAGAAACGAGCAGCGAAGCCGAAGCCGCCGACGCAAGTCGTGCGCCGCGACACCCCCGTCGACATGCCGTTGACTGCGGTCTCGTTTGACCCCTACGGGGCCGCCAAGCATGCGCTGGCGCGGGTTCGGCGGATCGAGACGATTCAAGGTGCGTACGACGCGTGGCTCGAGCTTCGGCTCGAGCATTCAGGAACCGTGAGCAGCCTGGCAGCCGAACGCAAGCAACTCGAGCAGCAGGGCGAGTTTCTCGTTGGCGCGGTGCGTGCCGCCCGCGATCTGGGCAAGGCTCCAACCCTCGAAGAAGCGGTTGCCCTGGCGCGCACCGAAAGCGGCGTCGACGCCTACTTGCTCGAAACGGCGGGGCGACTCGAGGGGGCCAAGATCCAGCTCGAGGCGCGCAGCCGTGCGGTCGAAGACGCGTTTGGCACTGCGTTCGCCGAGATTCGCGAAGAGCTCCGTTGCCGCATTCGTCGCACGCTAAGCCACGTAAAACCGACGCTGCGGTTGATGATTCGAGCGCTCGGGCCGCAGAGCAGGATTCTGCACGTCGCAAGGTTACGGCCAGACGAAGCCGTGTTGCTCGCGTGGGTGCTGCTCGAGAAGCTTCCGAGTCGCTACGAGTTTCTTTTCGATGACTCGACTGACGACGCTTCGCTGCCGACTCCAACGCTTTATGCAGAAGAGGGCGTTTCGTCGCGCTTCATCCGCCCCACAATCGACCAGGTGCGATCTCTCATCAGGTCGAATCAGGAAGTGCTTCCGATCAAGAGCGTCGTTCCCTTCTTCCTGCCCTGCACCGACGGCTCGTCGCAGCTGGTTCGGCTGGTCGAGCGTGGCCCAGTGATGGAGGTCGAAATTGGCGACACTGAGGCATTTCGCAACATTCTCTCGCGCGATGAAGCCGAACGCGTCGCCGGCTATTTTCTGCGGTTGAAGCTCGAGCAGCGGGTCGAGATCGATCTCGTTGACGCGTAAGCGTTGCTCACTGGGTCTTCACGATGCCCACGTCAGCGGTGCCAGCGATCATCGCTGAACCAATGAAGAGGTTGTCGCTGTCGGGGCGGCCCAACTTCGCTGACTGCACGAGGATGAGGTAGTTCTTGTCCTTGTCGGGGAAAGCAAGGCCAGGCACGGTGACGGTGGTCGTCTTCCAGTCGGAAGGCGCGAGGGCAAGCTTGAGGTACTCGAGCGGAGTCTTCGGGACGTTGGTGTAGGTCGGCTGGCCTTGTTTTCCGTCGCGGCTGATCGGCACCACGATGACAAAGGCGAGGTGTCGTTCTTTGCCGTTCGGAGGATCGGGCCGCGCGAAGACGAACTCGGCGTTCGCAACGTGATCGATGTAGCTCTTTCCGTCGGGGCGGAACGCGGCGATCTTTTCCTCAGCCGGAACGCTCTCGACGATGCCAACGAATGCTTGCCCTTCAGCCGACGCGGTAAAGAGGTAGTCGCCGTTACTCTCGTAGCTCAGCTTGCTGTCGTCCGCGGACGTCAGCTGAAATGTTCCGCTGCCCTGGTCCTTCAGCTTCACCTCGGTTCCCCCTCTTCGCTGAAGCGACATCGTCGCTCCCATCACGGCCGTCGGCGCGTCCTGACTCAACCCTTCGCCGTTGCGGGTGCCGAAGTAGGCGAACACCGCTGTCTGCGCAGGAATTATGATTGAGAAGCCGCCGTCGAAGGTGAAGCCGCTGTCGAGAGGAAAGCCGCCATCGAAGAATGGGAAGCCGCCATCGAAAAACGGGAAGCTCGCGTCGAGCCCGGCGACTGCCTCAGGGCGCACCTCGACGGCTGGCGTATGCAGCAAGGTAGCGACGATCACTTTGCGAGCCGTGACCTGGGCGCTGGTCTTGTTGAACAGCTCGCAAGCAGACAAAAAAACAAGTGCGGCAAGGGCAGCCGCAAACAGAAGCTTTCGATTCGCCATGGGTAAGGCAGCATAGTCGAAGGTACTTCGTGGCTCCCTCTCTCTTCCAATCCGCCGGCCTGCGCTTCGCGCGAAGGTTCGGGG
>JANOHG010000732.1:0-2618 GCA_031406375.1 Archangiaceae bacterium
CGCGACGAGCCCGACATATCCGCTGCCGATGACTGCAATTTTCATTCAGGCGCGCACCCTAGCTCGCATCAGCGCCAGTGGCTCTGCACAGTGACGATGAGCGATTGAATCGTACGCATGAGGTCATTTAAGCGCCGGTGAGCAGCTCGCGAACCGACGCTTCGAGCCGGAAAGTGTGCGTTCGCCCGACCTGCGCGACCTGCGCGACCAACAGGCGGTCGATCAGCTCGCGGGTCGGCCAGCTCAGCTCGGGCTTGAGTCGCGCCACCGCCGTGGCCGTCTCGGGAAACAGCTGCTCGACGATGCCAAGACACGCGTACAACGCGCGATCGAGCTTCCACTCTTTGACTCGGGTGGCAATCGCTTCGGCGTCGAAGTCTCGCGAGTAGAGCCCGCCCATCGATGGAGCCCCCAGCACCAGCTCTCGAAGATCGATCCAATCGAGCATCGGCACTTCGAAGTGGGCCTGCGCCATCAGCAACGCGTGAACGACGATCGCATCCTCGAGCTCAAGGCGGAACATCGACCGGCCCAAGACCTTCATCGGTACCGCGCGCGCGCGCAGCAGCCCGTCCTTTGGGCTCAGCTTGCCGTGCAGCAAAATCAGCGTCCGACCGTCACTGAGCGCCCTCTCGGCGGAACCTGCGTCTTCGCTGGGCGGCGCCGGCTTGAAATCTGCCCCCTTCATGAAGCCGATGAAGCCGTCGAGATCCTCTGGCGCCAGCAACAACCGCAGCTCGATCACTGGGCGAAACGCGACGTGCGGGTAGAGGCTTTCGGCGAAGGCCGCGGCGCCCAGCAAGATGACTTTGCGGCCCTCGAGGTCGTCGACTGCGCGCTTAAAGTTGACCAGCTTCATCACGTTGTCATTCAGCGTGCCTTGGTACAGCGAGAGCAGCTTGTCGCGCGCCCATTCGGGAGCGCCTGCCCCCCCCAGCCGGTACTCGAGGTTGTACGCCGACAGCGGCGCGAGGCCCTGACCGATGGCCCACTCGACGTAGGGTTCCCAGGGAGCGTCAAGCAGGTCGACGCGGGCGGGAGCGAAGGACGTCAGACTGCGAAACATCTCGGTGAGCGTGGCCGGCATGAGATGGACGGGGTATGCCCTCTGGCGACCGGTTGCCACCCAAATGATCTCTGTTGTCATCCCCACAAGCCCAGCCAACGTCCAAGCGGCCAGCGCAATGCAGGCCGCTTTGCTCGAGCGGGGAACTCAGGTCCTGCTCGCGGATTCGCAGAATGGGCGAGGCGCCGCGCTTAGGGCTGCGCTCGCGCAAATCAACAGCGAAGTCACCGTCGTGCAAGAGCCGGATCCTGCCTGGCAGCCTGACGGGCTCGAGGCGTTGGCTCGGCCGATTCTCGATGGCGCCGCAGACGTGGTGGTCGCAACCCGGGTGAGCATGTCGGCCGCAGAGAGGGCGGTGGCGGCGTTGGCCCGCCAGGTCGCCCACGTCGCGATTGGGGATCCGCTTTCTACCCGCCGTGCGTTTCGTACCCAGCTGCTTCGCGACACCGACTTCAAGGACGACATCGACGCCGGCCTGCTGGTGAAGCTTGCCGCGCAGCTGTACCGATTCGACGAAGTGCCAGGTCACGGGCCAATCGCTTCGCGCTCGGCCGCGAAGATCTGGTCGTTGAGCCGGACCTTGATCCGGTATGCCACCACGGACAACGACGCCGACAACGCCCACGAGGGGTACACCACGCTCGCGCGAATGGAGGCGGGCGCTCCGAACTACAACACCTGGCTCGGAGAACGGTTCCGAGCCCACGCCGGCGCCCGCGTGCTGGAAGTCGGAGCAGGCATCGGAACCATCACCGCTCTGTTGGCAGAAGGCCGGCAGAAGGTGGTCGCACTCGAAGTCGACCCGTTCTACGTGCGCAGGTTAGAGAACCGGTTTCGCGGAACGCCCACGGTGGTGCCCTACTTGTCGGACGTCGCGCTCGCCGACTTCGAGAAGCTGGCGAAGGAACGGTTCGATTCGATCGTCCTTTCGAACGTGATGGAACACATCCCCGATGATGGGGGCGCGGTGCGCCGGTTCGCCCAGATTCTTGTTCCGGGCGGCAAGGTGTTGATTCTGGTGCCCGCGCTGCCTTCGATTTTCGGGGCGCTCGACGAGGCGGTCGGGCACCACCGGCGCTACACGCCCGAGTCGCTGCGTTTGGTGCTCGACTCGAATGGCTTCGAGGTTGAGCTGCTCGAGTGGATGAACCTGGTCGGAATTCCCGGTTGGTTCGTCAACGGGAAGCTGTTGCGAAGGCGATCGATGCCCCCACTGCAGCTGCGACTGTACGACCAGCTGGCGCCGTGGCTCGCGCGCGCCGAGTCGATGGTGAAGCTGCCGGTGGGAATGAGCTTGTTCTGCGTCGCACGCAAGCGTTGACCAACCCACGCTACCGCGCGGGTCGCTTCAACCCCAACCGCGACATCCGGTAGACAACTGTTCTGCGCGGAAGCCCCAGGCGGGTGGCTGCCGCGGTCACGTTCCACCGCGTGCGGCCGAGCGCCTCGAGCAGCAGCTCGCGCTCGGTCGCTTTCATCGCACCGCGCAGGCTCTCGGCAGGCGCCTCGTGAGTCAGGCGCTCGGGCAACGCGTCCCGCCCTATCTCGTCGC
>JANOHG010000738.1:0-3918 GCA_031406375.1 Archangiaceae bacterium
TCGACGAGAGGTGCATCAAGTGCAAGACCACCGATTGCGTCGCGGTGTGCCCCGTCAACTGCTTCTACGAGGGTCCCAACTTCCTCGTCATTCATCCTGATGAGTGCATCGATTGTGGCGCGTGCGAACCGGTCTGCCCCACCAAGGCGATTTTTCCCGAAAGCGACCTTCCTGAGAAATGGGCCGAGTACAAAGCGATCAACACTGAGTACGCGAGCAAGTGGCCCAACATCGCCGAGAAGAAGGCGCCGTTGCCTGAAGCCGAAGCCTTCAAGGACAAGGAAGGCAAGCGTTCGATGCTGGACTTGGGCGGCGGCAAGTAGTCGCCGCGGTCTTTTTGAGGTTCACGCAACCGACAGCGTGCACACCTTCAAACCGCGGGCGGCCATCTCTTCGCGAATCCGGCTGATGTCTTCCGCGCGCGGGGGGCCTTTGTTCCCAACCACCGTGAGAGCCACCTGACGCGGCCCGACGCGCTCAATCTCGACCTTGGCTCCGAGCGAGTTGTTGAGTGTGAGCACGATGGACGGCACGCGCGAACCCTTGACGAAGGTTTCGATCTTCTCGATCAGCGCAACTGCCAAAGCCGCGCGTGCCGAAGCATCGACGGGTCGCACCCCTTCAAGGCCGGCCTTACTCTGTTGAGCAACCCCAACGCCGCTCTGCATCGCGGCACCGGTGGGTGGAGCCAGCGGGAGATCTTGGTTGGCCACCCGCGGCTTCGCGCCTTCGAAGGTGAACTCGACCACCAGCTCTTTGCAGATCAGATCCAGCAACCGTCCGTCGAGCCGTTCACTGACGAGCTCGTGGTGGGCGACGCGCGCTTCGTGCAGATGCGCTGCTCCTTGATGGGCAGATGTCCGCGATGTGGTCAGCGCTTCAGCGGTTTTCTGGTGGGTGGTGAAGACCTGTCGGGTCGCATTGGTCGGGGTCGGCGCGAGTGATTCTTTTGAGGTAACCCCCACGCGCGGCTTGCTCGCCTGAGGGGGGTGAGCGCCCGGAAGTTTCGCTTTTGCGGGTGTGGGTGGACGCTGTTTGAGCAGGCTGGCGAACGGGGGCTTGATTGAAAGAGTATTTCGTTCCCGGACGGCCGCGCTGATGGGCTTCATAAACACTTGAAGAAGCAGTGCACGTGCCATCCCAACCGCTCGTTACTCTTAAGGGGGGCCGTACCCTGGGGTTCGGCTTTGAGCTTCAGTGCTTGAAGCCACCAGGCTGAACAGGCGCAAGCCCGGTCAGCTGGTTGATCGCCAACGGACACTGGGCGATTGCGGTGGGATCCCCGAGCCAGACGCCTCGGCTGAAATCGCGATCTTCGAAGAGCAACGCATCGCGCACTTCAACCTGAGTCATCGCGAGATTCATTTGCCAGAACCGCCCCTTGACGATCAGGCGTTTGCCAATCGGAAGCCGCTCGAGGTCGAGGTACTGCCTGGGCCGCAGCCGTGCGATCACCTGAACTGGCTCCGGCTTGTCGAGCTTCTTGGCGAAGAAGTTGACCTCGCGACTGCTCGGATCTGGAGGCAACCATTCGAGAATCGCGCTCACCTCTTCGATCTCATTGGGGTCGAACTTCTTTCCCTTTCCCTTCTTTTCCTTTTTCGTGACCCCCGCGTCGACGAGCACTGCGCCGCCCCAAGCCACTTGGCGATCCAGGTAAGTGTCCCGAAAAGTCGCGGAGACGTCCGACGTCACGGCGCTGTTGGCGGCGCCGACCTCGACGATGTACCTCTCGCGCAGAGCGGGCAAAGTGAAGTGGAAGCTGTCGATTTGGTTGATCCCCTCGTTCATCATCCGAAGCTTGCCAACGTCGATGATCTGCACCTGGGGGTTGATCGCGGCGGCGAGCGCGAGCCATTCGTCGGGCAGCTTATTCTCGATCAAGACCCGGCGAACCATCGCCAGCAGATACTCAGAGGCAGGAAAGAAGCGGGTCGACAGCTGTGTTTGCACTGCGTTGAGCAGAACCGGATCGAGCGTGAAGTTTTCATCACGGCGATGAAAGTACGGGCCGATCTCTGCGAGCGCGGCAAACAGACCACCGATCAGTTGGACGCAATTGGGATCCACGGTGCTCGCATCAAGCGCCTTGCCGAGCTTCGACTTCTTGAAGCGTCGATCGAGGTCCTGGTCCTTGAAGAGCAGCTTTTCTTTGCCGGGGCGAAAGAAATATTCCTTCTGGGCGAAAACGGGCAGGCCGACTGCAAGGCAGAGAACGAAGGCGATTCGACGCATGGAAGAAAAATGTAGCACCTCGTCATGACGGACTCCGCAGGCCTGGATTCAGTTCCTTGATGGTTGGTTGAGAGCGACCGCAGACCGCTGTCGGCCAAGGACGCTCGATTGCGTGATTTTAGCGCGCGGGCGCGTGGGTGCGAGCCGGATTGACGAACTTGAGCAACAGCGCAGGCAACACCGCAGCGAGTGCCGCGACCGCGAAAAGCCCATGGCCACCGAGAACATCGAAGCCGGCTCCCGTTCCGAGGTAGCCGACGAGCCCCCCAATTCCAAACGTTGCAGCGACGTAAAGCGACTGGCCTGTCGCGCGCAATGAGCCCGGTGCGGCCTGCGCCATATAGGCAACCGATGCCAGGTAAAACGCTCCGAACGTCAGACCGTGAATCGTCGAGAGCGTCAGCAGGACTACCGGGCTGTCGAAGAGTGCCATCCCGAGCCAGCGCGCGGCACTGGCGAGGAATGACGCGATCAGCAGCGTGCGCGGCTCGATGCGATGGCCCCACCGAGGCCAAGTGAACATCACCGCCACTTCTGAGATCACTCCAACGCTGGCTGCGGCGCTGACAACCCAAGGCGGAAGATTCAATGAAGTCACGTGCATCGACAGCGCGCCGTTGTACGGAGCGCATGCGATCCAATGCATGGCGCTGGCGGCGAGAAAGACCGCGACGTCTTTGCGGCGCAGCAGCGCGGCGACTTCCAAGAACGACGGGCGCGGCCCTGCGCTGTGAACCGCAGGGGCATTGGCGAACGTCAGCCACGTCCAGGCTGTGGCGGCGGTGAGGCACAGCAGTGCGGCGGTGATTGCGCGCCGATCGATCACGTCAACCGAGAAGCCGTAGCCCAGGGAAGAAATCACGAATCCAAGCGAGCCCCACAACCGCAAGCCGGAATACGAGCCGCCTTCTTTCTCGACGTGTCGCAGCGCGAGCGTGTCGATCATCGTCGTCATCGAAGATGCGAACACCGCGTGGACGCACAGTGACACCAGCACCATCCAGAAGGTGCTTACCGACCAGAGCGCGAGAGTGCCCAGCGTCGATCCGACGGTGAGGAGCCCCAGCACCCGCCCAGGCCGACCCCAGCGGTCGGCAAGCTGTCCCCAGAACGGAGGCATCACCATCGCGAAGAGCGGGCCAATCGCGAGCAGCGCTCCGATTTGCGCACCCGAGAATTTCAGCGACTTGTAGTACTGAGGAAAGAAGGGCAGCGAAATACCAACGCCCATGAACATCAACAGGTAGAAAACGCAGAGGCGGGTGTGGGTCGACGGCATGGAATGCGAGGCTTTCATCTAGCGCGGATGTCGGACGGTGTTCCGCATCGTTTGACTGAGCACCACTTTCGGTTAGGGTCTGCGGCGTTTATGGCGGCCGAGACCACACCAGAGATTGTCATCACCCCGGTCAAGAACGAGGGTGAACTGATGCAGGCCCTCGCCTTGCGCGAGATCGTGTTCATCGAAGAGCAAAGCGTTCCCGAGAGTATGGAGCGCGACGCGGATGATGCGACTGCTCTTCACGTGCTGGCGATGGCCGCGGGTCACGCGGTCGGCACCGGTCGGCTGGTCGTGCTCGCGCATCCCCCCGACAGCGAATCGGGCAAGTGGGGGCGGATTGGGCGAATGGCAGTGCTGATGGCCTATCGTCGATCGGGCGTGGGCTCGCGGTTGCTGCAAAC
>JANOHG010000768.1:0-3200 GCA_031406375.1 Archangiaceae bacterium
GGCTCGTCGTGCACCACCGGGCCGACGTTGTTGTGACCTGGAACGTCGGCGGCGCTGAAGATGCCACGCACGCCTGCAACGGCGCGGGCGCGGGTCACATCGAGACGCTTGAGCTTTGCGTGCGCATGGGGAGAGGTCACAATCTGCCCAACCAGCAGCCCATGCGGCGGCAACAGGTCATCGACGTAGCGTGCTTCTCCACTGGTGTGCCTCAATCCAGATTCATGAGGCGCCGGCTGGTGAAGTGGAGAGCTTGGGTGAAGGAGTTCGGCCATGGCTTAGAGATACGTCGTGACAGTACCGGTGTGACGCTCAGACAATCGCGGCACCGGCGCGAGCCTGGTTTCCTCGAAGAATCCACGCAACAAGTTTTGGGCGACGAGCCCGCGGTAGGCCGCCGAGCCACGATGGTCGGACATCGGCTGAAAGTCTTTGCTGAGCTGAACGACAGCGCGCTCAATGGCTGCGGGTTCCCATTTCTGGCCAAGCAGGGCCGCCTCGGTAAGGCCCGCGCGCTGGGGAGTCGCCGCCATTCCCCCGAACGCCAGCCGCACGCAGTTGACCACGGTCTGCGAGTCGACCTCGACATAGAAGCCGGCCGATACGGTGCTGATGTCGAGCTCACGGCGCTTCGAGACTTTGTAGGCGCAAGCCATCGCGCTCGTGGGCAGCCTCGGCACTTCGACGGCGACAAGCACTTCCTTCGGGCTGAGCGCGGTCTTCCGGTAGGCGGTGACGAACGAGTCCATCGAGACCCGCCGTTCACCTGAGCGCGATCTCATCACCGCGACGCCGCCAAGGGCCAGCAGCACCGGAGCCAGATCTCCAATCGGAGACGCAGTGCACAGGTTCCCACCCACGGTGCCGCGGTGCTTAATCTGCCGGGCGCCGAAGTACCGAATCATCCGGGCAATTGGAATCATTCGCTTCTCAGTGAAGCGCTCGACTTCGGCCAGGGTCGACGCTGCGCCAATGGAAATGCCGTCGACGGTTTCGTGCATCGACTTGAGCTCTGGCACCGCCTCGAGCGAAATGAGCTTTGGCGGCCGTGCGAACTTCTTGGTGATCTCGAGGCAAAGGTCGGTGCCCCCCTGAATGAACCGGGCGTCAGGGTGCAGGTCGAGCACATCCCACAGCTGCGAGAACGAATCGGGCGTGAAGTACCGCTGTCCGTTGGCCTCGTAGTCCAGCTGCATCGACTGCGGAGTCGCCTCTTTGAGCTCCGCGCTGAACCGGTCTTTCGGGCAGCTGCCAGCGACCTGAATGGTTGCGTCGCGAATCGGGCGGTAACCGGTGCAACGACACAGGTTGCCGCACAGCTGATCATCGAGCTTCCAGGCCGCGTCGAGGTCTGACCGGTACGTCGCCTCGAACATCGACATCACGATTCCCGGAGTGCAAAAACCGCACTGGCTGCCAAGCGCCTTCGCCATCGCTTCCTGCGCGGGGTGGTGCTGGCCCGTCGTGGAATCCTTCAGTGCCTCGATGGTGACGACGTGCTTGCCCTGCACCATCGGCATCAGTAACAGACATGCGTTCACCGCGCGCCATTGAGGCTTGCCGTCGTCGCCCCGTTCGGCGACCGCGACGGTGCACGCGCCGCAATCTCCTTCGGCGCACCCTTCCTTCGTGCCAGTCAGCGCACGCTGCTCACGCAGGTACCGCAGCAGGGTGGTGGTGGGGGAAACGTGCGTCTCCTCGACCCACTGGTCGTTGAGACAGAAACGCAGGCGGTTCATCCACCCCTTGTACTCTTTGCGGTGCGAAACTTAAAACCGCGATGAGTCAGCCAGTACGACACGTAGATCGAACGTCGAGCCGCCCCGATGGCGAGCCGGGCAGCTCAACGAAGCAGGCGGGTTTGATCGGCGGCCCAGCCATGGACGGCCTTCTGACCTGTCGTACTAGATTGCGCGGAAATATTGGAGACGGGCTCGGGAGTCTTGGTTATCACGTCCGAACTGTGTTTGGTGTTTGTACAATCTTCGTCGGCTGGCAACAATTCATGCAGGTTGGTTGATGCGCATTTCTGAAGGAACCACAGATGGGTCGCAGCTGCGCGCGCGAAACGCGCATCGTCACGAGGTGACGTACGCGCTGGTGACCGGGATGATCGGCCTGGCGATGGGAGCGGGCGCGACTTTCCTGGTTCGTCAGGGCGTCATCCCCCTAGCGGCCGAACCGCTGACGCTGGCTCTCGGCGTGTTCGAGGTGCTCGTCTATGTCGTACTTTTCGACGCGTACTTTTACGGGTTGCATCGCCTGCTGCACACCCGATTGCTGTACCAGCGCGTTCATGTGGTGCATCACCGTTCGACATCCCCCACCCTGTTGACGGCGCTGGCGTTCCACCCGATTGAAGCGTTGCTCATCATGGCGTTCATTCCGGTGATGATGGCGGTGATTCCGATTCACCTGGCGTCGCTGGTGATGGCGAGCCTGTTTTTGTCGGGCAGCATTCTGCTGGCCCACTGCGGCTACGAAGTGTTCCCCCGGTGGTGGCAGCGCGTTCCTTTGCTCAACTGGTACGTCACCCCGCGCGTTCACGACGTGCACCACAAGCGTCGCGACTGCAATTACAGCGCAACCCTGTCGATTTTTGATCGCGCCTTCGGGACGCTTCGCCGCGACGACAGCCCCTGAAAAAGGGGACTGCGAGCAACGGGGCGAACAAGCACGTAAGGTGCGCGCTTGTCTCTACCCATCCCCGACACCACACCCTTGTGCTTCACCTGCGGACGCTGTTGCTTCGGCCCCACCCAATACGTTCAAGTCTTCGACGATGACCTCGCCACCCTCGGGCCGCAGCTCGCCAGCCGACTGGTCGTCGGCGCTGAAGAAAAAGACCGGTACATGCGAATGGAGGAAGGCCATTGCGCGGCGCTCGACACCTCGGGGGGCCAGTTTCGCTGCACCATCTATGAGCAGCGACCGCTGATTTGCCGGATTTACAAGCTGCACGGAAAAGAGTCGCTGTGTCCTCCGCCGCTGCCGACGACTTGAATCACTGCGGCGGCTCAACCAGCGGAAGCAGGACGCGAAACGCAGTGCCCTGACCCACTTCGCTCTCGACCTGAAGTTCTCCCCCGAGGTCGGTGATGATGGTGTGGCTGATTGCCAAACCCAGACCGGTTCCGATTCCGACTGGCTTGGTGGTGAAGAACGGTTCGAAAATATAAGGCAGGTGTTCGCTGGCGATG
>JANOHG010000819.1:0-1118 GCA_031406375.1 Archangiaceae bacterium
CGGCGCTTCATCTGTTCACGCTCGAGCAGCAGTTCGCTTGCAACGGAGTGCTGGAAAGCGATCTCGGGGTCGGTCGGTGGGGTCGCGAGCAGGTTGGCGAGCGCGGTGTCCTTCACCGACAGACACAGGGGCACGTGGCGCTTGGCGAGGCGGCGCAGCGGGTCGACCATCGTGGCGGCCTGGTCTTCGTCGATGAAGTCGGTGAACACGCACAGCAGCGAGCGGCGCAGCAGGCGCACGTTCAGCTCTTTGAACAGCGCGAGGTAGTCGACATGGGTGAGGTGCGGCTTGGCCGAATACAGCGCGTCGACCACCTTCCGGTATTGGCCGCGCCCCGCGGCAGGAGCCAGGTAGCTCTTCACGTCGTCGGCAAACACGACCAGTCCGACGCGATCACCATTGCGCACCGCGACGAACGCGAGGAACAAGGCGGCATTGACGGCGTGATCGAGCTTGGTGAGCCCCTCGACGTGGGCCGCCATCGAACGGCCGGCATCGACGCAAATGAGGATGGTCTGAGATCGCTCGGACTCCATCACCCTCGTCACCGGCCTGCCTCGACGCGCGGTTGCCTTCCAATCAACCTCCCGCACCGAGTCTCCCTGGGCGTAATCGCGAAGCCGCGCGAATTCTGAACCACGGCCATCGAGGCGAAGTTTGCGAAGACCGAGATTCACCATGTCGAGTGCCGCGTCGGCGAGCAGCAATCGGCTCGCCCCGCGCATGTCTGGGAAGACCGAAACGGGAGTCTTTGCGGCGATGGTGCGCTGGTGCCACATCAAGCCCAGCGGGCCACGCACCCGTAGATGCAGGTCTCCAAACTCGAATTTTCCGCGCTTGCTGGGGGCTGCACGGTAGTGCATTCGCGCTCGGCTGGACGCCAAGACGGTGAGCGCGAGCAGCTCGGGTTCGGCGCTGAACTCAGAGGGAACGTCGTCCTTGATTTGCAGCATCGCACCACGCGTTCCGGTGTTGACCGCATCGATTTCTATCTTGTTCGCGACGCCCACTTGCAGCCGATTCGGCAGGCTGCGCCAGATCTTCAGTGGGATGCGGCGCGCGAGGACGAAGTCCGTCAATGCGAATGCGAGCAATGCGACGTCGAGCACCAAAACGAG
>JANOHG010000829.1:0-1649 GCA_031406375.1 Archangiaceae bacterium
CTTTGGGTTGGTGATGATCCGCGAGCGCACTTTGGCTTTGGGCTGCTGTGGCTGCACATAAATGAAATCGAGCGTGAACTCAGTCTCGGTATGGTTGACCAGCGCCATGTTGACGTACGTGCCATTGGCGACGTCGTCGTCGAGCTGAATCTGCAGCTGAATCTCTGGGGGCTTGCTCGGGCTGTCTGCCATGAGAAGGTCCATACCATGACCGTCGCAGCCATGGATGAGGTGAAGACGGCGTCATTTTCACTTGGCCCACCCGCCGATGAAGCGGTCGCCGCGGTGCTCCTCATTCACGGATTCACTGGTAGCCCCTGGGAAGTGCGGCCCCTGGGAGAGGCGCTCGCCGCCCGCGGATTTCATGCCCATGGAATTCGACTGCCTGGCCACGGTGTCTGCCCTGAAACGATGGCGTGGGTGACGTGGCGAGACTGGGAGCACGCGGCAGAAGAGGCCTTGGCGACTCTTCAGCGGTTTCCACGGGTTTTCGTCGCTGGGCTGTCGATGGGCGCCCTGCTTGGGATGTTGCTCGCCGCGCGTCACCCTACCCGCGTCGAAGGACTTGCCCTGATGGCTCCGGTGTGGAAGTTGCGGCCGCTGGATGCGCGGATGCTGCGCTTCGCGCGTGGGTTGCCGATCGCTGAGTGGACCCGAATGTGGATAAGAAAGAAGACGACCGACATCGAGGATGACACCGCACGCGCAGACGCCCCGATTCTGCCGCGCTACCCGCTGGCTCGCCTCTACGACCTGTTCACGATTCAAGACCACGCGCGCGAAGTCGTCCCCCGCGTTCGCTGCCCTGCGCTGGTGGCTGCCGCCGAACAGGACCATGTGGTCGATTTCCAGAGCGTCGAACGGTTGGTCTGTCAACTTCCACAGGCGCGGTTAGTCACGCTTCGACGCGGCTTTCATATTCTGCCGCGCGACAACGACCGAGCGCTGCTTGCCGATGCGGTGGCTGGATTCTTCGACGGGCTGGCCGCTCGAGATCCGTCGAGCTAAACGACACGACCACGAGGAGCGAACACGCAGCCCGGTCGATTCGAAACCCTGCGTTCGCGACGATGAACATGGCCAAAGCGCGTTACGTGTTGTCAATCGACCAGGGCACCACAGGAACCCACGTCTCGGTAGTCGACGCAAAAGTACAAGTCGTCGGAAGGGCGTACCAGGAATTCACCCAGTTCTTCCCCAAGCCCGGTTGGGTCGAGCACGACCTCGAGGAAATCTGGAGGTCGGTGGAGACCACCACCCACCGGGCGCTGCGCAGCGCTGGCATCAAGGCCACCGAGCTCGCCGCGATTGGCATCACCAACCAAAGAGAGACCACCGCGCTGTGGACGCGGTCGGGCAAGCCGATTCACAAGGCGATCGTCTGGCAGGATCGCCGAACGTCTGACTTCTGCGCCGAGCTGAAGGCGCGCGGGGAAGAGGCACGCGTGCGCCAGACGACTGGCTTGGTGCTCGACCCATATTTTTCGGGAACAAAAGCCCGTTGGCTTCTGGAGCACGTGAAGAAAGCCGCGCAGCGTGCCGACGCAGGCGAGCTGTGCTTTGGCACCATCGACACTTGGCTGGTCTTCAAGCTTACCGGCCATGCCGCTCATGTCACCGACGTGTCGAACGCCAGCCGAACGCTGCTG
>JANOHG010000841.1:0-2901 GCA_031406375.1 Archangiaceae bacterium
TTTTGGGTTCGTTAATTAAATTAACACTTCCGTAAATATCTACACTTGAACGGAACGCCTACGGAACGACGCGATCGCTCGTCTTCACGACCTTCATCCCCGCCTTCCGCCACTGCTCGATGCCGCGCTCGGCGATCTTCGGAAAATCCAGCGCGGCAGGCAGCGGGCTCAGTGGGGGAGCCGGCACTGGACTCATCGCGTCCTCGAGGATCCAGATCTTCTCAGCCAGCTTTGGATCCGTCTTCTGCAAGTGCTCTTGAATGTCGTTGAGCGTCGACAACACGCAGTGGCTCTTCGCCTGGCCGAACACATAGACGCGGTCGAACTCCATCAGCATTTTGAAGAAGGGAGTGTTGAAGCCGCCGACGACCTGGCCCCCGACCTCGGTGACCTCTGGCGACAGCACCGAGTAATTCTCGGTCATCGCGTGGGTGCCTTTCGTCTCGAAGTGCGTCTGGTGCTTGCGCGCGTGGGCGTGAAAGAGCGCCGCTTCCATCACCGCGGGAACCAGCGCGTGGGAAATGCCACCCAGCAGGGTGTGGTAGGGCCAGATGGTGAGCACGTACTTGCCGCTCGCTTCGAGCTTCTTGCAGTACTCGAGCGACTCGCGTGGGTGCGACACCGCCGTCCACTTTCCAGACCGCACTTCCTCGTAAAACACCGGAGTCAACGGCGGTGGGTGGTTGCCCTTCGCATCGACCCACCACGCAGGGTGAAAAATCTGGAAGACGCGGTGGGTGTCCATCGAGAAGAACAGGCCGGAAATCTTGTCGAGGTTCCGGTACATCCACTCGACGGTGCGGCGCGTGTCTTCAACGGCGCCAGGGACGAACAAGCTGGCGCCCGGAATGCAGAAGCCCACCTGAACGTCGATGCCAAAGGCCGCGATCCGGAACTTGTCTTGCCCAGCGGGCTTGATGGCATGCTTCTTCGCGTAGGCTTCGCCTTCTTCGGCGACGCGACCTCCGCGCTCGAGGAACAGCTCGGAAACGTGCTTGGGGTCGTAGAAATCAGGCAAGGGCAAGCTCATGGCGTTCTCCAGTTCATGACAGCGTCAACTGCACAACTTCACGGGTGCTGACGGCATAGAGACTGCCGTCGGATTGTGGGACCAGCTCGTCGCCCGCACTGACGAACGGCTCGGTGTCAGTGAACAACGTCCCTTCAATCAAGCGCCCCCCATCTATCTTCAGTGACAACAAGCCTTCGTCGGTCGCTGCGACGACCCGGCCGTGCAACAGCGCCCGCCCCCGCGCTCCGGTGAACATCCGTTCGGCGCCAGGTCCGTTTGCTTGCGCGCGCAGGGTCCCGTCGGCTTCGAACAGCCAAAGCCAGGTGGTCTCTTTTCCATCGACCTCGAGCACGCACGAGAGCAGCACGTGCGCTTCGTCGAACACTGCCTCGGCGTCGACCATTCGTCCTTTCAGGTGCGGCAGCTTCACCTCACGAAGTCCTGCGCGCCCCGGCTGGACGATGAACCCGAAGGTGAAAGCGCCTGCTCGGTAGAAGCCGAAGCCCAGCCGTTCGCCCGTCCACATCCAGGTCTGGCCTTCGAGCACCTGCCCAATCCGAGATCCGGTCACCTCATCAACAAGCCAGTCGGCCTCGGTGCGGTAGGCGGCTGACGACGACGCCGCAAACACCGCAGAGGTGCCCCTCACCCCCGTCGAGGTCCGCTCTCGCATCCGGCCGCTCTCGACGCGCGTCACCGTGCCGCGAACGTCAGCGATCCAGGTGCTGGCCCCGCCGATGAAGAACCTTGTTCCCGCTGCGGGCGACCCCACCAGCACTTCCGAACTGTCTTCGCGTCGCACCACACCGCCTTCCTCGTAGACGTAGCGAAGGCCTCCGCGCATCGCCGTCGCGAGGATTCGTCCGGTGGTGCCGAAAACGGTTCGGGCGGTGCAGCGCCCTCGAGAACGAAGCGCCTGACGTGTCGATGCAGGGCCCAAGCTCTGGCACTGGGGACACACCGCCCGCGCGTGCTCGAGCCCACAGGCACACTTGCTCCACCTCATTTCCAACACCGACGCCGGCACCACCCCGCGTTCATCTTTCTCGAAGAGCTGCTCGAACCAGCCCACCACCTCGTCGGGCAGCACCCGAAAGTGCACCGCGTGGCGCGGGTACGTCACATCCGCACGCAGCACACTGTGTCGCGCCTCGGCCCGCCTCAACGCAGTGCCGTACTTCTTATGAATGCCGCCAAAGGGGTGCACGTAGAGCAGGCTCGAGAAGAGCAGCACGCCAAACGCGTACCAGTCGGTGCCAGCATCGAAGCGCGGCGACGCGCAGAGGTCGACGCCGTACAGTCGAGGATCCAGAAACCGCTCGTGCCCTACGTTGCACGGCAGGCCGCTGAACTGCATCGAGTCAGCGTCGATTAAGAACGGCGCGCCGTTGCAAAACAGCACGTTCCCATCGTTGAAGTCGCCGATCACCACGCGGCCCTGGTGCACCTCATCCACCACGCCCGCCAGCTTCTGAAACAACTGCTGCACGCTTTCGTTCAAGATCGCCCCTTCGCGCCACCTGCGCTGCGACAGGCGCGCGAACTCTTCGGCCCCAGCCACCGCTCGCATCGCGTAGCCAACGATTGACCCGTGCTTGTCGTGCAGCAGTCCCAGCGGGCCCATCACCGCGGCCGGCAAGGTGCGCGGGAACTTCACCAGCTTCTCGATTTTTCGCGCGTCGATCGCGTGAAACACTTTGAGCGCCAAATCCTTGTGGCGATAGACGCGCGCTTCGCCCCCTTCACCGAGAAGATCCGCGTCGGTCACGCGCAGCTTCTTTTGCTCGAAGAACAGTTCCATCACGCACTCCGCATCAACAAGGCCACTGTCGCGTCGTCCTGCAGCACGCGTTCACGCACCGACATCACGTTCAACTTTCGCTGTAGAG
>JANOHG010000858.1:0-2489 GCA_031406375.1 Archangiaceae bacterium
CCCATCACTTCGCTGAAGCTGCAACAGCAGGGCATCGCGGTCGACATTCGTGCCGAAGGAGGCGTCGTCGCGCTCGCGGGCGCGGTGATGGCGTGGAACCAGACCCACCCGGGAACTCTCGAGGTGCTGTACCCGACCAGCGATGTGGGCATGTATCAGCTCGAGCAGGAAGAAGCGTTGGCGCTGCTTCGGTCGTTCGCTTCGGTCGATCGGGTGCCGGTGTATTCCACCCGAGTGCCGGCAGGGCTGGACGCCGCGCTCGCCCGATTGGAGCCGGGGCTTGGGTATGTGTTCATGAGCCCTTCAGCCGTGGTGAACGCGCTGGCGTCATTCGCGCGGCGAGGGCAAACGCTGTTCGCCGGCGCAGTCGCGTGCATCGGGCGGTCGACCCAGAGGCGCTTTCGCGCGCTGGCAGTTCACCCCGCACCCGCCCACCATTCATCGTTCAACGCGTTCCTCAACGCGCTCATCAGGGAGAAGACGCAATGAAGATTCCAGTACGGCTGCGCCGTTTGCGCAGGACCTCTGGCATTCGCCGGCTGGTGGAAGAGACCTCGTTTCAGCCGCAGCACCTGGTGCAGCCCTACTTCGTCGTCCCTGGCACGGGCATCTTCAACGAGGTGAAGCCGGGCTATGGGCTTTGGCACATCAGCGCTGATCGCCTCGTCGAGGAAGTGCAGCCCCTGGCGAGCGCTGGCGTCGGCGGAGTGATGCTCTTCGGCGTGCCCGATGAGAAGAGCGATGATCCAAAGCGGCTGAGTCATCAACTCGCGCCCCTGATCGATGGAATCAAGCGGTTGAAAGATGCGCTGCCGACGCTGCCGCTGTTCAGCGACGTCTGCCTGTGCTCCTTCACGACCCACGGACATTGCGGGGTGGTGGAAGGCGATCAAATCGTCAACGACAAGAGCGTCGAGGTGCTCAGCGCCTTCGCCGTGTTGCTCGGCAAGGCGGGCGTCGACTTCGTTTCGCCCAGCGACATGATGGATGGAAGGGTGGCGGCGATGCGGACCGCGCTCGATGGGGAAGGGCTGACGGGCGTGGGGATTCTGTCGTACGCCATCAAGATGGCGTCGGCGTTCTATGGCCCCTTTCGCGACGCGGCCCACAGCGCGCCATCGTTCGGAGATCGCGCGAGCTACCAACAGCCGCCCAGCAACCGCCGGGAAGCGCTGCGCGAACTGCAACTCGACGAAGCCGAAGGCGCCGACGCGCTCTTGATTAAGCCCGCGATGACCAACCTCGATCTGCTTCGCGACGCCCGTGAGCGCAGCGAGCTGCCATTGTTCGCCTACCAGGTGTCCGGCGAGTACGCGATGATCCGCGCCGCCGCCGATGCAGGCCTACTCGACTTCGAGAGGGCGATTCGCGAAACGATCACCTCGATTCGACGCGCCGGAGCCGACGTGGTGGTGAGCTACTACACCCGAGTGATGCTACGGCGGTAGGCGCCAATGTGCGCGAATGGTGTTTGCCTTTCTGGATGTTTGGTTTCAAAATTGGAAAGCGGGGGCGATTGGTGCCCTTGCGGGGGGTCAGCAATGATCGAAACGTTTAAGGAACGCAGAATTTACAGCTACTCACAAGCGCGATGTCATGAGCGCTACCCAGCCCAGTTTCCGGTGCTGGTGAAGTGTGGTGAGTACCGGTTATTCGATGAGGTTCGTGACGTGTCTGAGGGCGGAATCGGAGTCGCCACACTGCACCCGATGCCGGCGATGACTCTGGTGAAGGTCATCCTCGAAGCGCCGCACGAACGCGATCCGATTGAAGTGATGGGGCGAGTGATGTGGAGCTCGGCAGGGTTGATGGGCATCCGCTTCGAGCAGTCTGATTCGCGGCTGTTCGACGCCATCGATCGAATCGCCAAAGACCTGCAGCGAATCTGAGCCACCGCGCTATAAGCCGCGGGCCTTGAATCGGCTCATCACTTTTGGGGCATGGCTGGTCTGTGCGACTGCATTGGGTCAAGTCAGTGGCGATCGAGTCAGTGCGGCGGGTTATTACCGAATCATGGCGCGGCCCGACTTTCAGGGCGGCGTCGGTCGGCTCGGCTTTTGGAATCTTTACGGCCGGCTGCTGAACGAGGATCCGTTTGCTTCGCTTGAGCTGAAGGTCGAGATGCTTCAGGCGCCGCCTGGTTCGGGCGCGACGACTGCGAGCGTCCACTTGAAGATAGAAGGCGGCACGGTCGCGAACGCAGATGTTCGCAACGGCTCGCTGGCATTCTTCAAGCTCGCCCAGGTCTACGCGGTCGTTGGCAGTGTGTTCCTCGACAAGGTCACCTGGCGGCTGGGCACGCTCGAGTATTTTTTCGGCGGAGGCGAGCTCAGTCTCTATGATCGCAAACCCGGGGGCCTGTTCACCGACACCATCGGGCTGCTGGCAACCTACAAGCACGAACGGTTCGATTTGATGATCGGCGCGGCCGATTCGGGTTTCGCGATCCGTGGGCTGAACTACGCGCCGATTTTCAACGGCGGAGCCGG
>JANOHG010000904.1:0-7655 GCA_031406375.1 Archangiaceae bacterium
GGCTCTGCGCCTGATCGAGCGGTCGGGCGGGTTCATCGACCAACAGCAGGTACCGGCGATTGTCGATCACTCGACCGGCGAGGCCAAAGACTCCGCCCAGAACCCGCACGCGCACCTTCAGCCCCTGTTTTTCCAGGTCAACCTGCGCTGCGGAGACCGCCGCCTTGTCGATGAAGGGAAACTCGGCAAGCTGGATCGCGGCGACCACTACCGCGGCGGTCGATTGCCGAACCTTCACCGTCCATTGCGCTCCTGGGGCGGCGTCGATCGTCTTCTCGACCTTTCCCGCGAGCTTCAGCTTGATCCGACCTTTGGACGAGAAGGTCACGCTCGACGCGTTCTCCATGAGCCGCACCGGGATGACTGGGTTTCCGCTTTTGAAGTCCACCCGCCTGCTGCTGGGCTCGGCAGGCGTAGGAAGCTCGGTCGTCGAAGGCTCGGAGGCGAAGGAAACCGCGACTGGCGCGTCGGACGCCCACGCTGACGCGGACGCGGGCTCGCGCGGTGCGACCCGAACGGTCGCGCAGGCGGTGATCAGCAGGAATGCGAGGAACGGTTTCAGGGTCGGTGTCATCGGCTCAAGCGATTCGCCGCTTAGCGCGCAGGGTGAAGCGAAGGCGGCACCCGGATTCGAACCGGGGAATGAGGGTTTTGCAGACCCTTGCCTTACCACTTGGCTATGCCGCCGTGAGCGCGGCTTATACGCACCGCGCGTCCGAACGGTCAACTACACTGCTTGCAGCAAGGAGCAGAAATGAGCTCAGGATTTGGCTTGTACGCAGAAGAGCATCAGGCGTTTCGTGCGACTGCACGCCAGATCATCGCCAAAGAAATTCTTCCCCATGCCGCCGCCTGGGATGAGGCCGAAGAGTTTCCCATCGGGCTTTACAAGACGCTCGCCGGCCATGGCTTCTTCGGTCTGAAATATCCGGAAGCCTATGGCGGCACGAACGCAGGCTTTCTCTACGAGGCCGTGCTTCTCGAAGAGCTGCCGCGGTGTGGCAGCGGAGGCGTGGCGGCAGCCATTGCGGCGCAGATGACGATCGCAACGGGGCCGATCAACTCGTTTGGCACCCACGCACAGAAGCTCGCCTACCTGAAGCCTGCAATCGCTGCCGAAAAGCTCGGCGCCTTCGCGGTCACTGAGGCGTCGGGCGGCAGCGACGTGGCGGCGATGCTGACCTCGGCGTCCCTGGACGGTGACCACTGGGTGCTCAACGGCAGCAAGACGTACATCACCACTGGTGTGCGCGCGGACTACGTGGTGGTGGCGTGTAAGACGCGCAAGGACGAGGGCCACAAGGGGCTGTCGATGTTGATCGTGGACAAAGGGACTCCCGGTTTTAGCGTGGGCCGAAAGCTGAAGAAGCTCGGTTGGCGCGCTTCCGACACCGGCGAACTTTTCTTCGAGAATTGCCGGGTGCCAAAGCAGAACCTACTCGGCGAAGAAGGCCAGGGCTTTTACCAGATCATGGGCAACTTCGGGTGGGAACGGCTTTCGCTTGCGCTGGGCGCGATAGGCGCGGCCGACGAAATCCTTCACCAAGCGATCGCTTGGGTGAAAGAGCGCAAGGCGTTTGGCAAAGCAATCGGGCAGTTTCAGGTGATTCGCCATCGGCTTGCAGAAATGGCGACCGAGCTCGAAGCGGCGCGGCAACTTACCTACCACGCGCTGCGCCTACACATCGCTGGCGAATACGCGCTGGCACAAACGGCGATGGCAAAGAAGCAAGCGACCGAGATGTGTTGCAAGATTGCCGACCAGTCGCTGCAGCTGCACGGCGGGGCAGGGTACATGATGGAATACGACATCCAGCGTCACTGGCGAGATGCGCGGCTGGGGCCGATTGGTGGCGGAACCAGCGAGATCATGAACGAGATCATCAGCAAACAAATGGGGCTCTAGACCTGATGCAAGACCCGCTTGCGTTGTCGGACGTGGTGCCGGTGTTTCGATCGGATCTGACGATCGCAGACCCTCAGCCGGGGCGTGGTGAGGCCGAGATTCGAGTCGAAGATCCGCTGACGAGTAAGACTCTGATGCTGAAGGGATTCGAGCTGTCGCTTGCGCGAATGCTCAATGGCCGACGCACCGCCGAAGAAGTCTTGATCGCCGCGGGGCAGATTGGGTTGCCAGTGTCGATCGAAGGCCTCAACGGATTTTTGCGCAAGCTGCGCACTGAAGGCTTTGTCATCGAGGCGGCCGGCGCTCAAATCGACATCACCACTTGGGAAGCGCGTTCGGAATGGAACGAGGAAATCCGTCGGCTCTTTCAGGAAGCGCTGCGCGAGGCGCGTGCGGATCGCTTCGTCGCCGCGAAGTCGCGGCTCGATGCGCTGCTGGCCCGATCGCCCTCGATCAAAGAAGCGCAGCAGCTTCTTCACTGGGTGCTCGAGCGGATGATGCCCGATGGCGGCGCAACCAACCCATCGTTCTCAGACGTCTTTGCCGAGGTCGAAAAGAGCTGGTTCCTTCAAGGCGAGCAAACCTCGGCGCTCAATGAGCGTGCGCACAATGAGAAGCCTGCATTCGACGACCCCACCCAGCTGGCAGAGGCTGGCTGGAAGCCGCCGGGAAAATCGAAGAAGGGGTTGATCTTCGGCGCTCTTGCGCTGGCGGCGGTTGCGGCGGTTCTCTTCTTTCCGATGCCGCACACCGCCACCGCGCAATTCACCTTGGTGCCCAAGCAGATCACTGTGGTGACGCTAGCGCGGGCAGGCACCTTGAGCAGGATTTCAGTCAAGGAAGGGCAATGGGTCGACAAGGGCGCATCGCTTGCGAAGTGGGACACCAGCCTGGCCGAAAGGAAGATTGTCGCGCTCGAGGCGCGCCTCGCAGAGGTGCACAAGAAGAACACCGCAAGCGCGGGCATCGCGAAGAAGCTGCAAGACGCGCAGAGCAAGCTCGAACGGGTGAGCGCGGCCCAGTCGAAGGCTCAGGCCGACGTCAACAAGCTCAAGGCGAGCGCGAAGGGGAAGAAATCGCCCGCGCTTGCCAAGGCAGAGAAGAAAGCGGCCGCATTCAAAGCGGCGCTCGCCGCGGTCCAGAAGTTGGTGGCTGGGTTGACCACGTCTGGTCCTCCCGCGATCCAGGGCGAGCTGACGATGGTCGAGGACGAGCTTGCGCGCGCCAAGGTCGAGGTGACGGATCTGACAGTGGTCGCCAGCGCGGATGGGTTCGTGCAAGGGCTGGAAGGCAAGCAGGGGCCGGTCGAGGCCGGCGGAGTGTTCGCCCGCCTCGAGGATTCCCGCAAGCTGCGGGTGATGATCACGCTGCCGCGGGGCGAGAAGCTCAACGTCGGCGCACTGCTGCAGCTGAAGGTCGGCCCCGTCGCCGCAAAGGCAGTGGTCGAGAAGGTCGATGGCGCAGCTGCTGAAGCGCTGCTCGACAACGCGAAGGGTGGCTTCCAAGGCGGCGCAACGGGTGAATTGAGCTTCGCCGGTGTCTCGAGGTCGTTGCTGGCGCGCCTTTAGAAACGCGCCTGAATCAGCAGGTTGAAGCCCAGGCTGTGCTCTTTCTCGAAGGTCGGCTCGGCGATGCCCGCGACACTGTCTCGGTAGGTCGTCTTGTTCGGGTTGCGCGTGTAATAGACCTCGCCGATCACCGACATGTATTCAGTGATGTCGAGCTTGGCGTTCACCTTCGCCGAGAAGACCAGCAGCGCTTCGAAGTTGGTGGGAAGCATTGCGAAGTCGTTGACGCCGCTGAGCACCACGGTGCGTGAGCCAACCAGAGGGAGCGACGGGTTGCTTCCGCCCAGCAGTGTTGACGGGCTCTTGAAGCTCGCTTGCTGCTGAAGCCCCAACACAATGCCCGGCGTCAGGTGAAGGCCGGGAAAATGATAGTCCGCGCCGAGCGCGATGAACATCTCAGGCTTCTGAACCGTGCCCTTGGGAAAATCTTTGTACGGAGGAATGCCGGGCACATCGAATTGGATGAAGGAGAGCGTGCGGTACAACGCGAGCACGTGGACCCGCAGAAAGTCGATCTTCGCGCGGCCTTGCAACGCCAGTGCGGCTGCCGCTTGGATCTTCGTCGCCGCAAACACGTCGGGGTCCTCGAGCGTCTGGCCCAGGGTGCTTGCCTCGAGTGAGACGCTGTACGACAGGCCACCCGGGTATTGCTCGGGGGTGAAAAACTTCTGAAGAACCTCAGGATCATTTCGGTACAGCTTGAAATCGATGCTGGTGCCGATAGGGACGCCGACGTGCCAGGTCGCCTGCGCAGAGATTCCCCGCGCGTTCACCGGCGCTTCGATTCCTTGATTCGCGAGGCCCGGCACGATTCCCTTCTGGAAATACCCCCCGTTGGCCTCGATGCGCAAAGAGTCCGAAATGTCGATGCCAGCGCCGCCCATCACCCCATAGACGCGCTCCTTCTCGAGCGTGCGGTCGTTGAACAACAGGCCCGTCTTCAGGCCGGCGAACGCATACCAGCGATCTCGGGTGAGCTGCAGCTGTGCGCCGGGCACGCCGTCGTTGAGGGCGCCGCTGGTGAACACCGAGCTGCCACCCCAGCTGATCCGGTAGGCGTAGCCGAGGCGAAAGCGATCCGCGCTGACTGGGAAGCCGGTGAACGACACTTCTTCCTTGTCGCCCCAACCTGACGGGCGCCAGTTGAGCTTGAGGTAGCTGCTGTTGTCGCGGAGGCCGATCGCGCCGGCAGGCCGCATCAAGACGTTGATCGTCAGCGCCGCTTCGGCGGTGAAGCCATCGAAGAACGATGCTGACTTCTTGTAGAGGACGATGTTCGAGAGCGACTCGAAGCCGGAAAACTTGGTGTTGAAGTTGTCGTAGAACTGGGTGTTGCCAGACCCCGCGCCGAAGCCGACGCTAGGGCTGTTAATCGTCGACTCGCCGGATCTCGCCAGCACGTCGTTGTCTGCGAGCACGATGCTGATTCGGGTGTCGACGAAGTCTCCGGCGTGGGCAGTGGCGGCGGCCAGTACCGACAGCGCGGCGAAGCGGGGCAGCAGGCTCACGAAAACTCCTAAGGACGAAGCGTTTGGAACTCATGGACAAGGCTTGATGGGCCGCGGGCACCCAAGCCCTGGGCCTGGACGACAGCAGAGATCGTCTGGGTCGCGCGGGATGATCGCCCACCGCGGGCGCCCCGGTTGCAGGTGGCGCAGGTGGCCGATCAGATCGAACGACGCGCCGCGGGTGTACTGGCATTGCACGGCCTTCGCCGCGTCGGGGTCATCCGGTCGGCAATCCGGCTGCAACTCGGGCACCGCGTCTTTGGTGATGACGTTGATCCGGTTGTGGAAGTTCTGCGCGATCCAACATTTGGCTGCACCGCCGCCAGGAACGAACACCGACACGGTGGTCTGACTGCCAGTGAAGGTGTGCTTCAGAGGAACCCTGCCCGCGACCTGGCGATCGGTGTCGGTGGCGACGACCAGCGAGTCCCCGAAAGCCACGCGCACCTCGACCTCGCAGCCCAGGTTCACCTCGATTCCTGCGCTGTACGGCGTCAGTGGACGCCCCGCGCCCACAACGGCGAAGTGCTGAACCCGGGCAGGAACGCTCTCGTCGAAACCCCAGCTGCCATCGCCTGGAGGATTCATCTCGGCGACGTATTGGCCAAAGCCCAGGTAGGTGGTGCGCTCGGAACAGACTTTCCCTGCCCAGGCGCCGGTGCCAATCACGCAGTCGCTGTTGCAGAGCCGTTCGATCGTCTCGGTGGGAGGCTCGGGCGGGGAAGGAGGAAACGCGCAACTTCCCCAGATCCAGGTCGCTTCGGGTCGCGTGTCGCAAAAGAAAGGAACGCTGAAGTCGGCGTTGAAGTCACAGTTGGTGAAGTCAGAAGGCAGCCGAATGTTGCGCACCACCACCAACCCTGATTCGAGGCTTTCCATTTTCAGGTTGCGGCGGTTGTGACCGCACAATTGATCGGTGAGGAATGGGGCCAACACGTCCTGCGATCCACAGGTTCGATTGTTCACCTCGACGGGAGGCGCGTACTGCAACCATTTGTTCCATTGCTCAGGCGGCAGGCGCCGAACCTTCTCGGCGATGCTCCAGCTGGGGAACGTCATCTGGGTGGTGCTGGTGAATTCCTGCACCGAGCCCGACAACGTCCACAGCAGGTCACCTTGATCGAGTCCGTCTGGGAAGCTGTAGTTGTAGATGAACATGTGCGCGTACGTGCCAGGCAGGTAGCTGCGGCAGGTGCCCGTCGTGGTGCACACTTCGTTCGACACCTTGCAGCGGGCAGGGCCCGTTGTCGTACCGCCATCCCACGTCTCGATCACCACCGACCCACCTGCCACCAACGCAACGATGCACGGGTCTTTAGGCTCGGCAGTTCGAGGGGCATCGAGCCCGCCCGCATCGGTCAGCTCGAGCTGCCGACACGCCGAGACGTCGGTGACGTAGAAGCCCGATGGATCCGTGCCGGTGATCACCATCAACGACGGCTGGCCATCCCGCTGGGGATCATTGGGGCAGCTTTGAAGCAGCTGCTCGTTCGACTCGGGATTTTTGCCAATGGTGAGGAACTCTCCGACCAGCGGCGAGCTGCGGTTGTCGAAGCCATCGGGTATCTGCACCTTCGCAAGCGTTGGCTCTTCGAAGTAGATCAGCGGCGAGAGCCCAGTGGCGTAGGTGCGTCGCGCCGGCTCTTTGGGAAGGCCCGGCACCTCGCCCCCGTCGGAATAGATGGCAGCCGGCGGCGCGTCTTCTGCCCAGACCCGCGTCGCGCCGTATTGGTGTTGGGTTCGAATGGTGGCTTTGACGACGCCGCCCGTCGCGAGGGCGAAGCGGTTCTCGTAGCCGCCAACGAGGTCTCCGGGAACGACACGAAAGCTCACCGGACCGCTGAACGCCGTTGCGGGCTCACCCATCAAGTCGAGCGCAGTCGCGGTGAGGTCTATCTCTATCTCGCCGCGGGCGATCGCGAATGGGCAGGCGCGGGTGCCCTTGTCAGCCTCGGGCACCAACGACTGGCCGCCGTATTTGTTCGCGCAGGGGGTCACGACGCCCAAGGCGACCCGGCCAGGGCCGCTTCCAACCCACAAGCCACGCGTCTCGACGCGGAACGACGACAGGGGCGGGGGGGGTGGGGCACTGATGGTGGGACACGCCGCAAAGGTCAGCAGCAACACCAGAGGAGCAGCGCGGCGGATCATTTGACCCTCCGACTGATCCGGCCGTCTTCGGTTCCGACCGCGATTGAAAGCGCAGTCGGATTCTCGCAGAAAGATCGAAGTTGTGAGGTGACGTGGCCGCACCGCGGGTCAGCCGCGAGCGCCTCGCGGCACGCGCACTTTCCGAGCGAAGGCCCCGAGGGCAGAGCCTGAATACAGGCCGCGGCCTTCTCTACAGAGGCGCAGTTGGCAGTTTTGCGGAAGACATCGACGCAGCGACAGCCCGCATTTTCTTCGACGAGCTTGTCTTTGAACGCCTTGGCGTTTTTGCAAAAAGAGAGCTCTTGAGCGGCGACGGACCACTTGCCGGCCTCGAGACTTCCGCACAGCTGTTTGTTCTTCCCGATCACGTTGCCTTCGCCATCACGGCTGTCGTTGAGGATGTCGTCACACGAGCAGAAGCCCTGCAGGTAGCCGATCAACGAATCGCGAAGGGGAATCCCTGTCTCGAAGCGGGTGGTGTTGCGCTTGAGCACGACGAAGCCCGAACCGCCCTTGGCGATG
>JANOHG010000912.1:0-1413 GCA_031406375.1 Archangiaceae bacterium
CGGCCACCTGTTCCACACCTATTTCCGGGCGCTCGGCATCGATTCGCGCCGCAACCACTACCACGACGGCCGGCCGATCCCCATGGCCGACCCGCAGGCCGACGCCGCGAGTAGGTACGGTTCAGCCCAGCGACATTCCCACCCGCTGGCGCAGCCGAAAGAAGTCATCGGACAGCGCGAAGGTGATCAGCTCGCGGACGTCGCGCCGGTTGGCAACCGCACCTGCGATCGCTTCGGCCGTCTCGGGACGTGCAGTTCCAGCAGGCAGATCCTCGCGCAGCAGGATGCCGATCGCTGCAGTGACATCGCCCGCGATCAGCAGCCCCGCACGATCCGCCGACAGCGAGAGCGCTTCGACGGTCGGACTCACCTCGAGGCCAGGGGTTTGCGCCACCGCCATCGCCGGCTCTTCGAGCAGCTTCAGTGATCGGCGTGAGTACACTTTGCGAAGCTGCCTGCTCTGCTCGTCGTTGCGACGCCCGATGCCCTCGAACTTGGGCTGATGAATGCGCACCGTGTTTCCGAAGAGATCGCTAAGCTCGCCAGCCGACAGCCGCCTTAGGGCCGGCGTCTTTCCGTATAGGCCGAGCGCCGCCCGAGCGATCAAGAAACGCTGCTCGCGCGCATTGAAGCGGCGAACCACGTCGGAACCGACGAACACCGCCATCGGGTCGGTGGTCTCGAGCACCACCAACCCCCGCTTGCTCTGGAACACGTCAAAGTCATCAACTCCAAATACCTGTGCCACCGCGCGAACGGCTTTGTAGACAGCGTGATCGCTCTTGAGCCTGTCGTTCTTGCGATCGACGCCCCATGTCTCGAACTGCGGAAGGTAGACCTTTTCGAACTGATCGCCGATCGCGCGCAGCACGTCGGCCAGCGCGTTGCGCGCAGCCGGGTGATGCAGCAACGCGAGGTCTGCCTCAGGCAACTTGACGGTAAGCTCGTTGGGCAGGCGGTTGCGCAGCTCGCTGTAAAAGCTGAGCTCGGTGTCGTGGGCCTGCTTGAGAAACGCCAGCACGCCGACCGCGCAGAACGCCTTGTCGATCTGATGCACGCTCTGCCAAAGCATGACCAGCGCATGCAGGCTTTCGATCCGCGTTGGATCAAGGCGAAGCAGCGCGCGATGCGATTCCACGGCCATCGCGACGGCCGCTTGATCGCGCCCGAACAGCTCGGCGAGCGCGACGTGCGCAGGCAGATTCGTGGGATCCAGATCGAGCACGCTGCGGTAGGTCGCAATGCCCTTCTGTGCGTTGTCCAACTGTTTGGCGTAGAGAGCTCCGATGCGAAGTCTGATCGCCACTGCGCGCTTCATATCGGGAGCGCTCTTCGCTTGCTCTTCGAGCACCCCCACCAACTCGGTGAGGCTGTTCATCTTCGCGTAGAGGCCGGTCAACCGATCGAGCGTCA
>JANOHG010000914.1:0-2755 GCA_031406375.1 Archangiaceae bacterium
TTCTTCGTCGAGTACATCGTGTTTCACGAAATGCTCCACCAGCTGTTTCCGAGCGCACGGCATGACGGTCGCCACGTGCACCATCCGCGGGCGTTCAAGGATCGCGAGAAGGCGTTTCCGCTGTTCGACGCGGCGCTGCACTGGGAAAAGCAGCACTTGTCGAAGCTGCTCGGTCGCTGACCCCAGCTACCAGGTCGGTTTCTTTCAAAAGGAAAGCCGACGCGCGAAACCGCAGCGACTTCGACGACTCGAATCGGGTGAACGCGGTAGCGACCGCCCGGCTTCACGTGGGGCTTGTCCCACCGCCGCACGGTGAGGGTCACCGAACCGGCGACGAGTCCTTGATGAAATCGTTTCTTGAAGAGGAGCACGAGGGTCAGACCTGATAAGCGCTTGCTCAATGAGACGCGCGAAAATCGTTTGCACCATTGGTCCCGCGAGCAGCAGCCAGGAAATGTTGGAAGGGTTGTTGGCGGCCGGAATGGACGTGGTTCGGCTGAACTTTTCGCATGGCACGCACGCGCAGCACAAAGAGATGATCGAGATGATTCGCGCCGCGTCGTTGAAGGTGCGCAAAGGCGTCGGGATTCTCGGCGATCTTCAGGGCCCGAAAATTCGAACTGGGCGCCTGGAGAAGGGCGAGATTCAGCTGGTCGAGGGCACCGAATTTTACATCACCACCGATGAGTCGGTGCCCGGAACAGAGAAGATAGTCTCGACGACGTATGGCCACCTTGCGGCCGACGTGAACGTGGGCGATCGCATTCTGCTCGACGATGGGTTGCTCGAGCTGAAGGTGCTGTCGACCGACAAGCAGAAGCTGGTGCGCACCGAAGTGATTCACGGTGGGCCGTTGCGCAACAACAAGGGCATCAACTTGCCGGGAGTCGCGCTGCGCGCGGACGCGCTGACGCCGAAAGACAAAGAAGACCTGATTTTCGGGATCAACAACGGTATCGACTACATCGGGCTCTCGTTCGTGCGCACTCCGCAGGATCTCGACTTGACCCGCGCCGCGATGGTCGCTGCGGGCAGGGTGGTGCCGATCATCGCAAAGCTCGAGAAGCCCGAAGCGATCGCGCGGCTCGACGCGATCCTCGACAAGACCGACGGGGTGATGGTCGCTCGAGGAGACTTGGGCGTCGAAATTCCGCCCGAAGAGGTTCCGGCGATTCAGAAGGACATCATTCGTCGCGCCAACGCCCGCGCGCTGCCGGTGATTGTCGCGACCCAGATGCTCAACTCGATGATTGAGCACCCACGTCCGACGCGCGCCGAAGCCTCGGACGTCGCGAACGCAATCTTCGACGGCACCGACGCGGTGATGCTGAGCGGCGAGACCGCGAGCGGCAAGTACCCCATCGAGTCGGTCGAGATGATGGATCGCATCGTGCTCGCGGCAGAATCTGCGATGCGGCAGAGTTTCCCGCGCATCGGCAGCGGCGAGCCGATGAAAATCCCCGCCGAGTTCCCTGACGTCACCTGTGGCGTGGCGTGCCGCGCGGCGCGCGAGTGCGGCGCGAGTCTGATTGTCGGCTTCACGCTCTCAGGGACGACGGCCCGGTTGCTGTCGCATTACCGCCCGCAAGTGCCGATCATCGCTTTCAGCCCAAACCAGGAAGTGCGCCGGCGCCTGTCGCTGCTGTGGGGCGTCGTGCCGCGGGTGCTCGAGCCGATGCAGGAAACCGAAGCGATGGTTCGCCGCGTCGAGGAAGAGCTGTTGGCGCGAGGGCTCGCGCAGAAAGGTCAGCGGGTGGTGATTGTGTTTGGTGCCCCTGTCGGGCAACCGGGGAAAATCAACTCTCTGCGGCTTCACACCATCTCGATGTAGCTTGTCGTTCACCGGCTCCTGAGCGCTCGTCCCGGCACGTCGGACTCGACGAAAATCTTGAACAGTTCCTTGTCGAGCTGGCCCTTGTCCGACTCGCTCTTGAGGATGTCGAGCGCCTGAACGTGCGGCACCGCCTTCTTGTAGGGCCGGTCACTGGCGGTCAGCGCGTCGTAGATGTCGGAAATTGCCATCATCTTCGATTGCACCGGAATCGCTTCCGCGGCGATGGCGCGTGGGTAACCTCTGCCATCGAGCTTCTCGTGGTGGGCGTACGCAATCTCGGGCACTCGTCTCAACGACCGGGTCCACGGAATCTGAGAAAGGAACCGAAACGTGTGGCTCACGTGCGATTCGATTTCTCTGCGTTCGAGCTCTGACAACGAGCCGCGGGTGATTGAGAGCACCTGGACTTCTTGCGAGGTCAAAAGCGGATGCGACCGTTCGCGCGAGTCGTGGAACGACAACTGACTCAATCCGCTGAGGCGCTCGAAGCCTCCTTGGGCGAGCACCGTCGGCTTGTTGCACAGCAGGATGAACTCGAGGAACTCATCGAGCTCTTTCTCGTCACTGGTGAGCCGGGCGATCTCTTCGAGCTCGACTTCGCCAAGGGCGCGGCCGCTGCGGACACCTTCGAGGCGCCGCTGGTAGCTGTTCAGCTGGCGATCTTTTCGCGCGAGCTCAAAGCGCGACTTGAGCACCTCGATTTCTTGGGGGTACAACTTCTCTGCCTTCACCAGCACCGCTTCACGCACGCCGACTTTGCCGAAGTCGTGAAGCAAAGACGCGTAGGTGATTTCCTGAATCTCGGTCGACGAGAAGCGGAGACCTTTGAAGGGGCCGCCCGGCGCATTCTCGGTGCTTTCGGCGAGGCAGACGGTCAGCGAAGCGACGCGTCCTGAATGACCGGCGGTGGTGGGGTCACGC
>JANOHG010000919.1:0-6791 GCA_031406375.1 Archangiaceae bacterium
GCGTTGGCTTCGGTGCGAAGCCGTTCGAAGCACGCAACCCGAAGGTCGAGCACTTCGGCGGACTGCTCGTGTCTGCGCCGAGTCGCCTCGCACGCGTCTTTGCGAGCGCTCGTCCAACGGCTGGCCCACGCGTCCAGCCCGCGCTCGGTGACGACCCAGACTCCAGGCGCGTAGGGCGCCTTCGATTTGCCGAAATGCCCGCGCAACGAAGCCTTCGTCACCTCATCCCAGATGCCTTGCAGGCGCTGCTCTACACCCGAGCATTCGAGGTTGCGCTGGGCATTCCATACGCTGAGCCGCCAGCCGACGATGAGGACCAAGGCAGCCGCAAGCGCCGCGACCTGAATTCGCGCCTTTCTCGTTGCTCGTGGAACCAGCGCTTGCAGCAGCGCGTCCATCGAAGGGAAGCGATCCTCTGGATTAGGTGAGAGGCCACGCTGAATCGCCCGCGAGATTTCCCGCGGCGCCTTCGCTTCGGACAATCTCGGCCAGTCGGTGCGACCAGGAAGCGCGCGGGTTGGCGTCACAAGCTCCGCATGAGTGAGCGGATTGTGGCCGGCAAGCGCCTCGTACAGCGTCACACAGAACGCGAACTGATCCGCGCGAGCGTCGCCGTCGAGCTCGGGCGCGAGGTAGTCCGGGGTCCCAACCGTCTCGGCCACCAAGCCTTGAAAAGTTCGCGCCAGCCCGAAGTCGGTAACCCGCACCCGCCCGTCGTCTCCCACGAGCACGTTGTCGGGTTTGAAGTCGCGGTGCAGAACTCCGGCGGCGTGCGCAGCGCTCAAGCCTCGGCCCGCGTCAATCATCACCGCGACAATCTGTTCCGGCGTGCGCGGCGCGGAAGTCAGCCACTGCCGAAAGTTGGCGCCCGCCACGAGCTCCATCGCGATCGCGACGCGCCCATGAAAGTCCTGAGCGTCGTAGACGGCGACCACGTTCGGGTGCGCGAGCCGAGCAAGTGTCCGCGCCTCCTGCAGCAGCAAAGCACTCGCATCGGTGGGATTGTGAAGCAGCTTCAGCGCGACGCGGCGACCCAGGCGCTCGTCGTAGGCGGCGAAGACGACGCCCATGCCACCTTGACCGACCACCTCAAGAATCGTGTACCGCCCCAGGTGGTCGCCGACCTGAGGCAGCGCGCTGTCAAGAGAGGTTTCCACTTGGCTTACGCGTGCATCACGGAAACAAGGGTACGCAGAGTGCCGATTGAATGTGCCCGTCCCCCATCTGAGCACTCATCGCCCACACTTCCAACGCAATGCCATCGGCGCGCTCATTTCCAACTGCGCGCCCAAAGACGCCAAGTCGACGGGTAGGAGGGAGGTGATTGTCGGCGACCCATCGCGGCTCACTCGCTGCGAAGCGTGATTTCAGTAATCTCACTCGACGGCCCGATGCGAAACGGAGGCCCCCAGTACCCGGTGCCTCGGCTCGTGTAAACCGGCACGCCCCAGAGCATCTTGAAGCCAGCGATCACCGGCTGCTGCAGCCGTACGAAGAACATGAACGGGAACATCTGCCCGCCATGCGTATGCCCTGACAACTGCAGCGCAACGTTGTGTTGTGTCACCTGACGCGCGAACCGCGGCTGGTGGGCGAGCAACAGCCGCGGAGCGTTCGCCGGCGCGCGGGCGAACGCAGCCTCGGCGTTGGGGCGGTGATGCTCTGAGAAGCGGCCTCCTTCGAGGTCGGTCACTCCGGCGACGACGAGCTGCGCGCCATCCCTCTCGACGACCCGATGCTCGTTGTGCAGCACGATGAGGCCCAGCCTCGCCGCTTCCGCCTCCCACGCCGAGCCGCCGTGGTAGTACTCATGATTTCCTGTCACGTAGAAATTGCCGTGCTTACCCGCCAGCTTCGAGAAGGGTTCGACTTCGGCTCGCAATGATTTTACCGAGCCGTCAATCGCATCACCAGTAATCGCTACCATGTCTGGTTTGAGCGCGTTCACCTGTGCGACCACCCGCTCGAGGAACTCGCGTCCGAGCGTTTCGCCAATGTGAATGTCGGTGAGCTGCACGATGCGAAAGCCATCGAGCCCCTTGCCAAGCCCCTTCACCGCCACGGTGATGCGAACGACCGTCGGCGTGCCGCGCGCGACCCTGAAGCCAAGCACCAGGGCGGGTACCGCGATCACCATCACCACCACCGCCTGCAGGTGGCTCCATTGTTCCGAACGGGTCGCCGCGTGCGCCACCCCCCACAGCACGATATCGGAAAACGCCGTCGCCGACAGAATGACGCCGAACGAGCCCATCCAGATGAAGGCGACCCATTGCACGTTGACGGCGACCTTCCGCGGCAACACCCGACCCAGAATGAACGCCAAGGGAATCGTCGCGAACGCGACCCACAGCGCAAGCCAGGCCACCGACGCGTAGGGCTGCGGCATCTGTGCGCCGCGAATCAATCGAATTCCCAGGTAGTAGTGAAGACCCAGCACCAGCCCCAACATCACCACCACGAAGAACAGGCCGCGGATGAACAGCAACACAGGAACTTCGCCAAAACCTTCGGGTGGGTCGGGAGGCGGTGAATGCGAACGGGCGATCATCGAGGCCCTTCACTCTAACGACCTGCTGCGTTCAGCGCACGGGCGTGAAAATCAGGAAGTACTGGTAGGGCAAAAAGTCGTGTTGCTCGACCTTCTCCCACCCAGCCGCCTTGAGCTCGGCTTCGAGCACCGCGGTTGACACCCGATGCTCGATTGGCGGTCCCACCGGAGAGTCTGGTTTGAAATCGAGGATCGCCAACCGCCCGTCGATCGCGACGCAGCATCGCCTGAGATTCTCGAAGTAGGTCGCCCGGTTCCCAATGTGGTGAAACGTGTCCACCATCAACACCAGCTCGACCTTCTCGGGAAGTCGGGGGTCGGTCTGTGTCGCAACCACCGCCTGTAGATTCGGCAGCCCTTCATTCGCGGCGCGTTCCGCGAGGTATCGGGTCATCTGCGGCTCGATGTCGCTGCCCCAGATTCTCGCAGACGGAAGCGCGCGCGCGAGGCGAACTGGGAAGTAGCCGGTGGCGGAACCGATGTCGGCGATGCGGTCGTTCGGCTTGAGCTTGAGCGCGGCAATCACCTGATCCGGTTTCTGCCAGACATCGCGCGCGGGGTCTTCGAACCGCGGCGCCCACTCGTCCGGGTTTGAGAACCGATGCGGGTATGCGTGCTCGCTTGCGGCGTGCGGCGGATGTGCGCACGAGCAGACAGCGAGCAGCACGACGATGGCAACTCTCATTGGCGAGGTGCAGTTTCTTGGAACTTTAAGGTACACGGAGGTATCGGATAGCGCAGCGTACAAAGGGTCGCACTACTCTTCGGACAAATGCCTGACATCGAACAAGGCACACGCATCTACTCACCCGTTGGAGTTCGTTCCGACCGATGAAGCTTCTGCATGCATTCTTCACCCTCACCGCGTTGGCGGGCTGTGGCGGCAACAAATGCCCAGAGCCGTTCTTCGACGGCAAGGGAAGTGATGAAGCCTGGCGCACGATGCAGGACGCCGAAGCGCGGGCCAAAGGTGACGACGCAAAAGCGGTGACGCTGTTCTTCCCGGTCGACGCGCAGAAGATTTCGACCGCGATGACCCCCAAGTTCCACTGGAGCACGCCACTGACCGCGTCGGCGGCGCCGCGACCCGACCGCACGCGTTCGACTTTCTCTCGGCTCAGTGCCCAGCTTTATGGGTCGGCGTGGGCACACCTGCCTCCCGTGACTGGGCCGGTTCATCTGCTTCGCATCACTGCCCCTGGGCGCTCGTGCCCAATCGAAGTGCTCACCACCTTGCGTGAGTGGACTCCGAGCACAGCCGCCTGGTCTCAACTGCAAGAGACGATGGGGCAAACCCTCACCTTCGACGTCTTTTCCGCCTACCTGCAGGAGAACCGAATTTCCGAAGGTCCCTTTCATTTCATGACGCCGAAGACCTTCTCAGTCGCGCCTTGAAGCCTTCCCTCTTCGTCGCGTTGTTGATTCTCGTTGCGTGCCGGCCCTCTTCGGATCCTGCCGCGCCGCTTCCGGTGTTGAGCTTCTCTTCGAAGCCTGCGTGGCCTGACCGCCTCGTCGCTTCGCCTCCCGACGCTGGGCGACTGGTGGTGACCAACAATCTCGAGGACACCGTTTCCTTTTTCGACGCTTCGAAGATTGGGGAACCGGCCTTTCCCGAGCTGACGCGAAAACCGGTGGGCATCAACCCCATCGAAACTGAAGCACCGCACCACGCAGCGCTCGCTCCGGCGGGAGACTACCTTTACGTCGGTCTTTCGAATTACGCGCCTGGAATGGCCAGCGGCCCGCATGCCACCCATGGCTCGGCCGACGTCAGCGGTACGGTCTTGAAGATCCGCGCCAGCGACCACCGCACCGTCGGCAGCGCACGGGTCGACCGAAACCCCGGAGACCTCACCATCAGCGCAGATGGAAGGCTGATTGCTGTCTCTCACTTCGATTTGCTGAAAATCACCGAAGCCTCGCGCGGTGAAGCCAAGGACCCCGACGCGCGCATCGTCTTCGTCGAAGCCGACACGATGAGCATCAAGGCGCGGGTGAGCGTGTGCCCTGCGCCACACGGAGTCTTGTTCTCGAAAGACGGCAAGCGGCTCTACGTCGCCTGCTACAGCGATGAAGTGGCGGTGGTTCAGCTCGACGCCCCCGACTTTCCCGTCACCCGAGTGAAGGTCGCCTCGAATGCGGGCGACGCGTACCGGGCGATTTACCAACCGTATGCACTGTCGCAATCGCCGTTGACTGGCGACGTCTTCATCAGCTGCCCGGCAAGCGGCGAAGTCCGAGTGCTGAAGCCCGACACGCTCACCATCGACGTCGCCCGCACACGCCACGTCGGCGGAAGCCCCTTGCTGTCGGCGTTCAGCGCCGATGGAAACACCCTGTGGGTGCCGCACCAGGGAGACGACCGCATCTCGGACCTCGACCCCGTCACTGGAACCCAGCGGCGTCAGCTCACCCCAAGCAAGGGCAGCTGTACCAACATCCACTCGGTGCTGCCCACGCCCGACGGCCGGTTTCTCGTCGCGGTCTGTGAAGGGTTTCACGTTCTGCCAGGCACGCTCGTCGTGCTCGACACCCAGACCGGAGCGACCATCAGCGTCACCAACGTCGGCGTGTTCCCGGACTTCGTCGGCTTCCTGAGGACCCCATGAGCTGGTCGGGCGTGGGTGCGCTGGCGCTTTTCATCGCAGGCTGCGGGTCGACGCCAGCGGTGTCCTACGGCGAACAACTGTTCAATGATCCCCAGTTCTCGGGAAGTAAGTTCAACGTGTCGAGCTGCGCAACCTGCCACGCCACTTGGGAAGGTGACACCCGGATTCTTTCGGGAGCCAGCCTCGTCAACGCCGTCAATCGTGCCGCGTACTTTGGAGGCAGCGAGCCACGGCTGATCGACGCCGCGAGCTTTTGTTACGTGTACTTCATGCGAGGGGCAGGGCCTCTGCAAGCAGACGAGTCGCGCAGTCGCGCGCTCTATGAATACCTCGACAGTCTCGGCACCACCGCGGACGCTCCAGCGGTGCCGATGACCATCGTGCTTGCGACCGCCGACGTGCCACGCAAAGACAGCGCACGAGGAGCCGTCGTCTATCGCGCCGCTTGCCAGAGTTGCCACGGCGAGAAAGCGACCGGGCGCGGACAAAACAGCACGCTTGCGAGCCTGCTACCAAACGTCGCCGAGCAATACACCGAGATTTTTCCCGGTGTCGCACCGGGCATCGTCTTCATCGAGAAGATCCGCCATGGGCAGTTCTTCAAGGTTGGCGGAAACATGCCCTTCTTCAGCAAAGAGTCATTGAGCGACGAAGACGTTGGAGCACTGCTGAGCTTCCTGGGCCTCTAGAATGACATCCCCCTTCCGATGCTGACCCTAATCCTCCTTGCTGCGCTGTCTGCAACCGAAGGCCCGGGCGTGGATCAACACTTGAGCGCCGCACGGACTCCTTCCGAGATTGTCCTCGATGGCAAAGTGGACGAAGCCGCGTGGCAAACGGCTCCGGTGTTCGACGCGTTTGTGCAGACGTTTCCCGATGTGAACAAACCACCGAGCGAACGCACCGAGCTGCGCGTGTTGTTCGACGACGCATTTCTCTATGTCGCCTTCGTCTGCTTCGACTCGCAGCCCGACAAGCTGCTCGCCAGCCTCTCGCGGCGCGACGACATCCCCGCGTCGGATGTGGTGGGCATCGCCATCGACACACGGCATGACCACCGCTCGGGTTTCGTCTTCCGAGTCAATGCGGGAGGTGTGCTGCAAGACGGTGTGTTCACCGAGGATACCCAGTTCACCAACACCTGGGACGCGGTGTGGGATGCTCGAGTCGCCCGCAGGCCAGACGGCTGGTCAGCAGAGCTGAAGATTCCACTCAACGCTCTGACCGGTTCGACCAGCGACCATCCGACCTGGGGATTCTTCGCGCGCCGCGAGTTCGCGCGGACCCATGAGACGCTCGACACGGTGGTGATTCCTCGAAACGCCAACGCAACGGTCTCGCGCTTTGGTCATTTGCGGGGCGTCGAGCAGAAGCCAGGAGTCACGGTGGAATGGTTGCCGTATGCCGCCGCGCGATTGGTCGTCGCTCCAGAAGTCGAAGACCAACCCGAGCCCCGCGTGCTGCGGCCTTCGGCTGATGTTGGCTTTGACATGAAGGCGCAGCTGTCGCGCGAGCTGCAGCTGAACGCGACGGTGAACCCCGACTTCGGTCAGCTCGAGGCAGATCGCATTTTGCAGAACCTGTCGAACACCGAGCTGTTTTTCCCTGAACGTACGATGAGGAATCTCCTT
>JANOHG010000934.1:0-3009 GCA_031406375.1 Archangiaceae bacterium
CCTCCAGCTGCACCCCCTCCAGCTGCGCCCCCTCCAGCGCCAGCGGTTCCGCCGCCCACTCCCGCATCAGGCGTCGGCGATGATCCGCCACACCCCGCCAAGCAGAGCCCCACACCTACCGCCAGCATCAAGTGAATCCGCATCGGTTTCCTCCCAGGAAAGTGGACCACCAAGGCAAGCGATGTGCCCGATGAGCCACGAGGGGAAGAGCGCAGATGTCGGCTCTGCCCTACAGGGGTGAGGCGACAGAATGAAGGGACCGACCGACAAGCACCTGGGATCGACGTCCTACCCGCCGGCGATCAAATCTCGCACCGAGCCGTAATTCTGCTCGTGAATCGCGCCGATTCGAACGCAGCGGACCATTTGCTTGGGATCAACGAGGATGTGAATCGGAATCGCCGCGTTGCGATCGACACCGAGCGCGTCGAGAAAGGTGCCGAAGTCCTCGTCTGAGCGAACCCAAACAATCGGCCCGGGCAGGTTCTTTTTGGCCCATGTATCGAGCGCCGGCTGGGCCGACGCCTCATCGATGCTGAGCAGCTCGAACGCCAGCGGCAGACCTTCGCGCGAGATGGCGTCGCGCCATTGGTTGAGCACGCCCATCTCTTCCACACAGGGCTTGCACCAGGTGGCCCAGACGTTGACCCAGGTCCACCCACCCGATTTCGCCACGGCTGGTCCGAAAGGCCGCGTCAGCGCAGGCGCGAAGCGCTTCGAGGTGGCTCCGCTTGCTGCGTAGCTCTTGTCACAAAACGCAGCGGCGCTGGCCTGCGTACTCTTCTTCACCGAAGCAAACCGGGGAGGCGCTGGCACGGTAGGCTTTTCGTCGCAGCCGATCACCGCGATGCACACCAGCAACAGGCCCCAATCAAATCGCACAGTCAATCCACGCGACGAAGGCGCTGCGGTTGATCTCAATCGAGGTGCACTCCGCCGTGCGCGATCGGTTCCAGGTGCAGAACTCGTCACCCAGTTGTGCGTACTGCTCGCCCAGCCATAACAAGCCAACCTGGTTCTTCAGATCCTCGTCCTTGAATTTCCCTTGAAGGTGAGTGAGCACGCCTTTGGCGCGATCCCGACTCAGGGTCTCATTGAACTCGGCCGCGCCGTCGGTGCTCGCGCGTGACACAACGAAGAAAAAGCTGGCGCCTCGCTGGTCGCTCCATGCTTTCTCGATGGTGCTGGCCGCCTCGGGATCCAATTCTATCTTGCCCGAATCGAACTGGATGATGTGAGCGCGCTTCGAAAGCGGCTTGAACAGCGCGTTGAAGTCATCACCCGAAAGTGCCGCGACCTTCTTGGCTTCCATCGGCTGGCACCCTCGCCCGCCGCCGCCTTCAATCAGCCCACAAGCACCTGCAACGCGACGGATGATCGCCTTGAGCTGTGGCGTACAATAGGTGTCGTCCGAGACGCTCGCGATCGCGACGTCCTTTGCGGCGCTCGACGTCTCGTCGAGCCGAGTCTGGGCAGCGCTCGCCCACCAGGCAACGAGCACAATGGGAATCACGAGCGCTACGGCCAGCAGAATCCATCGCGGCGTCCCTTCGTTCATTCCTCAATCTCCTCTGCGTCCGGGCCCTTCGGTACGGGTGCAGGCGCGGTCTCGGGCGCAGGCGCAGGCACGGGCACGGGCACGGACTCAGGCGCGGGTGCAGAGTCAGGCTCGGCAGGGGGCTTCCCAATGACAGGCGTCGGTGTCGGGAGCGGAACGGGGAGCACCACAACGGGCTTGGGGGGAGGCTTGACCTGGGACCTCGCAAGCCTTCCCTCTACTGAGAGCATCTTGCTCAGGGTGAACTCGAGTCCCAGATCGCTGTCCTCGTCGCACATCCGTGAGTTGCCGACAAACAGCTGCGGAGTCAGAACCGGAATTGCGTTTGCCACCGCCCAACGCAGGCTCTTGGTGAGCTTGCTCTTCACCATCGTCCCGCCGAGGCAGCCTTTCACTTTCGGAAACGTGTTCTCGAGCTTCGCGCGCAGCGCACCCTCGTCTTTCGCGGCGAGTTCGCGCAGCTTGTCCTGATTCTTGAACGCCCACTTCAGGACGTCCTGAGCGGCCTTTTCATCCTTCTCGGCTGTGCCAAGCCCCGCCGCGCACAGCATTGCTTCGCTCACCGCGCAGGCTCCAGGGTGAAGTGCTTCGGTCACCATCCAATTGCAGGTGGGGTCGAGCGGGAACAACACCGCTTTCAAGTCGAGCCGCTTGAGAAGGCTGCTCGCGCCCAGGCGTTCATCAAAGGCCTTACATGCAGGGCAAAGCGGATCGAGCACTTCGATCGCCGCCTCGCCCGTGCCTGACGGCAGCGGAATCATCACCGCGTTGGGATCATCGCCGCTGACCAGCGTGCCGCAGCCGGTCAGCGACGTCTTCAAATCCGCCGCTGGAGTGAGCACGAGGTAGGTGACGGTCAGCACCGCCACGAACGCGACTCCTTCGATGAACCAAATCGCGTGCTTCCCCAGCGAAGGCTCGGTCGGCATCGGCGCGCTGTTTTTCTGGTGCGCAATCAGTGCGCCGAGGAACACCAACGCGCTCGCGACGTAAATCCCAATGCAGATTTTGCAGGTCGAACCGACCTTCGCGATCGAAAGAAACGCGTAGATCACCGTCATCAGCAGCGGCAACGCGGTAGCAACGAGAAGAAACTGCGTCTGTGGGCGCGTCGGATTTCCCCGCCACAGCAACAATCCCGCTCGATAGGCTAGGAAGGCGAAGGTCGCCAGCGCCCAGAGGCTGACGGGGATTCCCCCCCACACGCTTTCGCGAAAGAACGAGCTGTAGGGGCTCATCATCACTGCTTTGCAACCAGACTCGCCCAGGTCTTTGCCCGCGCCCGGAATGAACGAACAGTGAATCGCATGAACCTGGCGATCGAGGTGCTGCATGAAATCGCTGGTACTTAGGGCAGCGAATACGCAGCCGAGCAGCGCGCCAACGACTGCGACAATCAGCGGAGTGCGTGTTGCCGTCTCTGCATAGGGCCGCTGATCGAAATCATCGTC
>JANOHG010000939.1:0-6273 GCA_031406375.1 Archangiaceae bacterium
TGCCACCCGTGGTTCCTTCACCAGCGCGACCTCCGGGAGTTTTCGTTTCCCCCGTGTGCATGAGCGCTTGCAGAAACGTGCCGGTCGTGAGCACGACGGCTTTCGCTCGATAGATAGCATCCCCACGTACAGCGACACCGACAATCCGTGGTCGTTCGCCGCCAGTCTCAGTAAGCAAATCTTCGACGACTTCTTGCCTTAGCGTGAGATTCGGTTCCGTTTCAACAATCCGCTTGATTTCGGCCTGGTAGAGCTTCTGGGCAAGCGAGCCGGCCTTCAGCGCACAGGTGTAGGCGCCCAAGCGCATCGTACCGCCCTTGTCCGTCACCGCCAGCTGCGATTCCATCAGTGAGACCACCGGGTCGGGTGTCTTCTCATCGAACTCGAGCGAGTTGGCCTGCGAGAGGCCGAGCACATGGCGGGCATACTCGATGACTGCCATCTGCAATCCCAGACAGATTCCAAAGAAAGGAACCTTCTTCTCACGCGCATACTTCACGGCGGCGATCTTCCCTTCCGTGCCACGCACGCCAAACCCGCCGGGCACCAACACTGCGTGGCAGTCGGCGAGCAGCGCGGGCGCTCCTTGCGTCTCGACTTCTTGAGAGTCGACGTATTTGAGCGTCACCTTGACGTCATTCGCGATTCCGCCGTGCAGCAATGACTCGTTGAGCGACTTGTACGCTTCCTTCAGGTCGACGTATTTGCCGACGATGGCGATCTTCACCTCGCCCTTGCTCGGGCGCATCGCCTTCTCGACGATTCCTTCCCACCGCTCGAGGCGCGCGCCGCGGGTCCAGATGTTCATGATTTCCGACAGCCGTTCGTCAAGCCCCTGCTGGTGCAGTTCCATCGGCAGCATGTAGATGGATGCGACGTCGGGCGAGACGAAGACGTTGCCTGGCTCGACGTTGCAGAACATCGCGATCTTGTCCTTCATCTCCTGCGAGACGTACCGGTCGGTGCGACAGATGAGAATGTCGGGCTGAATTCCAATCTCTCGCAGCTTCATCACCGAGTGCTGGGTTGGCTTGGTCTTCACCTCGCCTGCCGCCGCGATGTAGGGCAGCAAGGTGAGGTGGACGTAGCAGGCGTTGCCGGCCCCAACGTCGTACCGCATCTGCCGAATCGCTTCGAGGAAGGGCAGCGATTCGATGTCGCCCACCGTGCCGCCGACTTCGACCAGCACCACCTCACGCCCTTCGGCCGCTGCCCGGATGTTGGCTTTGATTTCGTCGGTGATGTGCGGAATCACCTGCACAGTTTTCCCCAGGTATTCGCCGCGCCGCTCTTTCTGAATCACCGAGTGGTAGACGCGCCCGGTGGTGAAGTTGTTGAGCCGCGACATCTTCGCGTTGGTGAAGCGTTCGTAGTGGCCCAGGTCGAGGTCGGTTTCTGCACCGTCATCGGTGACGTAGACCTCTCCGTGCTGGAAAGGACTCATCGTCCCAGGATCTACGTTGATGTACGGGTCTAGCTTGACGAGCGTGAGGTCGAGGCCCCTGTTCTCGAGCAGCGCGGCCATCGACGCAGACGCCATTCCTTTGCCCAGTGAGCTGACGACGCCGCCGGTGACGAAGATGAACTTGGTCTTCCTGGAGCGCATATCCGGGTATTCACCATGCACCAGGGTCGAGTCAACGTGTTACGTCGACGCGATGAGAGCGCCTGCTCTGCTCGCGTGGTTGCTCGTTGTTTCGGCTGACGCCACGGGAAGAAAGCCCCGAAAGGCTCCGCTGCCGCCGCCTCCCGCACTAACGGCGCCTTCAGACAAACTCGTCGACGCGATGGGCGCAAAGACCGCCGAGATGCTCGTCGCGGCGACGAAGGTCGAGCTCGCGCGCACCAGCTACAGCCAGGGCATCCGCCCAGCGTGGTGAAGTCGCTGCTGCCGCGGGACGCCGAGCTTCAGGGCTTGAAGTAGCGCCTTAAGGAAACTGTGCGCGGTAGTCCTCGAGGCTGCAGCGAATGACTTCCAATGCTTCTTCCCGGCCGTAAACCTCGGGGATCTCCGTCGCCGGCATCGTCATGTCAGGAGACTGCTTGTAGGTGAGGAAGTAGTGGCGCAGCCGATCGACCAGCGCGACTGGAGCATCAAGGATGTCCTTGTAGGCGCCGTAGACGTTGTCTCCTTTGAGTACGGCGACAATCTTGTCGTCGGCCTCCATCCCATCGAGCATCCGCAACCCGCCAATCGGCACCGCGGGCACCAGCAGGTTCCCATGGGTAATCGGCTTCTCGGTCAGCACACAGACATCCAGTGGGTCTCCATCGCCTTTGATTCCCGGTCGATTGACGCGCTCGGCGCACCGCGCGGCCACTCGATCTGCGCAACAGGTGCGGGGGATGAAGCCGTACAGGGTTGGCGGCACGCTCGAGAACTTCTGAGGGCGATCAACCCTTAACAGCCCCGACTCTTTGTCCAGCTCGTACTTCACCGCATCGGTGGGGACCATCTCGATGTAGCAGATGAATATCTCAGGCCCGCCCGGAAGAATGCCGTGCCACGGGTGGGCAGTGAACGGTTGGTTCATGCCCGCAAGGCTATTCCGCATTTTGCTCAGGCCGAAGGAGACTGCCGCTACTTCTTTGGCAGCCGCCGCAGCGCCGCTTCGGCAAACGGAACATCGGCAGGGCTATCAACCGCTTGCCCTCGGTGTTGCGTTTCACAACACAGAATCCGGATTCCATTTCCGAGCGGGCGCAGCTGCTCGAGGCCTTCTGCCCTCTCGAGCGCAGTGGGTGCGAGAGTCGCCAACAACGCGAGCGTCGCACGGCGGTACGCATAGATGCCCAGATGCGCCCATCGCGGTACCCTTTCGCTGCTCGCGCGGACGAACGGGAGATCCGCCCGCGAGAAGTACAGCGCATGGCCCGACTCGTCACGCACGACCTTCACCACGTTCGGGTTGCTTCGTTCACCGTCGTCCAACGGCCGCACCAGCGTGGCCATCTGCAGGCGCGCGTCGTCGAACGCCTTGCCCAGAATCCACAGCGCCTCGGGGTGAATCGCGGGCTCGTCGCCCTGCACGTTCACCAGCACATCCTCATCGGTTCCAGGGCGTCGTAGGGCGACCTCGGCGACGCGGTCAGTGCCCGACGCGTGCGTAGCGGAGGTGAGCTCGACGGTGCCGTTGAACTGCTTTGCCGCTTCGACGATGCGTGCGTCGTCGGTGGCAATCACCACTTCGTCGAACATTCGCGCCTCGTGGCAGCGTTCCCACACGTGTTGAATCATCGGCTTGCCAGAAATCAACGCCAACGGCTTTCCCGGGAACCGCGATGCGGCGTGCCGCGCGGGAATGACAGCAATCATGCGGGCCATGGGCGACTCTTAGCGTGCGAGTGTGTGGTCTTAGTGAATCGCGGCTCGAACCGGCAACTCTGAGACGAGGCGCGCTTCCATCACCAGAAGTGCATCGAGCCGCACCGCAGAGATGGCTTCATCCTCGACGAGCTCGCCCAGTCGCAGGAAGAGCTCTTGATGCCCGTCTTCCGACTGCGCGAGCTCAGCGTACAGTCGGCGCAGCTCGGGCTCTGCCAACCCGTCGGCCAGCAGCTGCAGCCGTTCATGGCTGCGGGCTTCGATGATCGCTGCGATCAGCAGGCGATCAAGCCGCCTTTCCTTCGGTGGATTGCGCAACAGCTGCTGAAGGCCCCTTGCGTACGGGTCCCCGACGTCACGGCTCAGCGTCAGCCCGCGCGCTTCCATCACCGCAAGGACCTTCGCCAAGTGTGCGCTCTCTTCCCGCGCCAACCGCGCCATCATCGCTGGCAGCCCGGGAACTTCTGGGTAGGCTTGAAGCAACGACAACGCGTTGGCGGCTGCTTTCTTTTCGCAGTGCGCGTGGTCGACCAGCACCATGTCGAAGTTGGCGAGCGCCAACGGCAACCATGCCGTGTCGGTGACGGATTGGAGCCGCAGCCTCACCGGCTACTTCGGAGCCGGCAGCGTCTTGAAGTCGCCCGCTTTCACGCCGGAAATCTTCGAGGGGTCAAGGTGCTTTTTCGTCGCCGCAGAAACCTGCGGTGCGGTGAGCGCGCCCAGCTTGGTGTCGATGGCCTCTTCGAACGCGAGCGTGCGTTTGAGGAAGAGGTTGGCGTTGAGCAGCATCGCCAATGCGTTGTCGTCCGCGCGGCTCTGCTCTCGCGCCTGCATCAAGCCCGGCCGAGCGTCTTTCACTTCCTTCTCGGTGAAGCCCGCCTCGACGGCTTTCTTCAGCTCTTCGCTCATCCCTCGCTCGACCTTTTCGAGATTCTGCGGAGCGAAGATGGCGTAGCCGTAGAGCGCCGCCGAGTTCTCCAAAGGAGGAACGCGCAGAAAAGTGCCCGCTCCGTAAGACAGGCCCTCGCTCTCGCGCAGCCGCTTGGTGATTCTTCCGCTCATGAAGCCGCCCCCCAACAGGTAGTCGACCATCAGCATCGCGGGGTAGTCGGAGTCTGCGTCGTTGAGGCCGAAGTCGAGGCCGACGCCGTAGAATGCATTTGCTTTGTCGGGAAGCGGCAAGGTGACGGTCGCCGCCGTGCCGCCCTTGTGGGGGCGCGGAATTCGATCGAACGGCTGTGTGGCCTTCCACCCGCCGAAGAGCGCTTCGAGCTTTGGCTTCACCACGTCGAGCTCGAAGTCGCCTACCATCGAGAGCTCGGCGCTTTGCAGGCCGTAGTGCTTGCTGTGAAAGGCTTGCACGTCTTCGCGCTTGAGCTTCGTCGCTGCGGCGATGGACTCATCGGGCGTCGGCACATTGAAGGGATGATCCTTCGGCCAGGGCTCGACCGCGCGCCGCAGCTCGAGGAAGCCAATTTGGGTGGGCTCGGACTTCAGCTGTTCCTGCTGCGAGAGCATCTCGCGGCGCAGCTGTTCGAACTCGTTGGCGTCGAACGCCGGTTCCTTCAGCGCTTCGGAGATCAAGTCGAGAGTCTCGAGCAATGCGACCTTTCGCACTTCGGCCGTCACCACCAGGCCCTGGGCTCCGGGTTGAATCTGAACCTGGGCGTTGAGGCGGTCTAGCGCATCCTTGAAGGCCTGCCGCGAGCGCTTCTTGGTGCCGCGGGTCAACATCTTGGCGGTGAACTCGACGGCGCTTCGCTGCTGGGTCAGCGACTGAAGGTTGCCGTAGTGAATGGTGAGCGCGAAGTTCAGTCGTTCGCCCCGGGTCTTCTTCGAAAGCAGCGCCCATTTCAGCCCATTCGACAGTTGGCCCTTTTGAGTGCGCGCGTCGATGTTCTTCGGTGACGCATCGAACACCTCGCCCGCAGAAAGAGCCGCCGAGCCCTTGAAGTCCTTGAGCATCGTCGCGACATCGCCGGCTGGAGGAATTTCGACCCGGGGGGCCTTCTCGGTCGGAACGTACTCGCCCAGGGTTCGATTCGAGCTGATCAGATACTTCGCGGCCACCCTGTTCGCGTCTTCGGCGGTGACGGCTTTCAGGCGATCTCGGTGCACGAAGAGCATGCGCCAGTCTCCCAACGCTGCGCACTCTGAGAGAACGAGGCCGATCCGTTCGGACGAGTTGAGGACCAGCTCGAGCTGCTTGAGCAAGGTCGCCTTCGCGCGCTCGGTCTGTTCTTTGGTGATGGGCTTGGCGCCGAGCCCTTCGGAAACCGAGAGCAACGCGGTGCGTGCGGCATCGACGCTGTCACCTGGCTTCAGCTCGACTTCGCAGAACAGAAAGCCTGGATCCTTCAGCTGGTAGTTGTTGCACGCGACCTGCGCCGCCTTTTTCGCTTCGACAAGCGCGGTGTGCAGCCGCCCGCCGGGAGCGTCGCCGAGCACCTGGGTGACCACGTCCACCGCTGCGAACTCTGGATCGCTTCCCGCCGGCACGTGCCAGCCCACCATCAACATCGGAACTCCTCCCGCACGGCGCACGAACACCGAACGTTCACCATCTTGGGGTGGCTCGGTGGTGTAGGTCGCCCACGGCTTGCTCTTCGGCTTGGGGATCTTTCCGAACGAGTCGGCGACCCACTTGAAGACCTTTGCCTCGTCAAACTTCCCCGCCACGACGAGCATCGCGTTGTCGGGCTGATAGTAGCGCTTGTAGAAATCCTTCAGGCGCTCGATTGGCACCAGCTCGATGTCGCTTCGGGGTCCGATGGTCGAGTGCGCGTAGTTGTGCCACTGGTAAGCAGCCGCCATCACCCGCTCGTTGAGGACATTCGACGGGTCGCTCTCGCCCATCTCGAACTCGTTTCGAACCACGGTCATCTCAGTGTCGAGGTCCTTCTTGGCGATGAACGAGTTCATCATCCGGTCCGCCTCGAACCGAATCG
>JANOHG010001023.1:0-4119 GCA_031406375.1 Archangiaceae bacterium
GCTCCAGCGCCGACGAGGGCGTGGTTGTCATCGAGCTCGAGAATCTCGACGTCGGCCGCGAAGCCTTTGTGGTGCGCCCGCGCGCCAACCTTGAGCTCCAGCGGGCCAGCCGGCGCCTGCCCCGACAGCTCTTGTCGCGCGACCCGTTCGGCCACGGTTTGCTCGTTGATGCGCAAGGTGAGCTCAGCCCCCGCTTTTTCTGCGGCCTTGGGTGACTGCTTCAAAAGCAACGCTGCCTGCAGATCGCGCAGCTGCGCACGGGCGAATTCGAGCTCGGCTTTGAGCGCAGTGCGGAACTTGAGCTCTTCTTCCTTGCGGGTTCGGGCAAGCTCGGCGCGCTCGGTCTCGAGTTGTTCGCGCAAGGCTTTTGCATCGGCGGCGTCCTTCGCAGCCGCTTCGCGCGCCTCGAGGAATTTGCGGCGTTCGTCTTCGGCCGCGGCCAGCGCTTTGGAAAGAGCGCCTCCGGCGTTCTGCGCGAGCGCGGTGGCGCGCACGCAAATCGTCTCGCTCAAGCCCATGCGGCGCGCGATGTCGATCGCCGACGATGCGCCTGCGGCGCCCAGCTGAAGGCGGTAAGTCGGTGCCATCTTTCGCGAATCGAAGCCCACCCGCGCGTTGACGAAACGTGGATCGAGGTGGGCGAGCGCCTTGAGCTCTTCGAGGTGGGTGGTGACGAGGACCATCGAACCGCGATCGAGCAAGTCTTCGAGAACGGCAACCGCGATCGCGGCGCCCTCTCGTGGGTCGGTGTCGGCGGCGATCTCGTCGACGAGCACGAGGCTCCCCCGGCGAGAAACCTTGCAGATGTCGCGCAGCGTCGACACGTGGGCGCTGAAGGTGGAAAGCCCCGCTTGCAGATCCTGGGCGTCGCCGATGGCCGAGTGCACCGCGTTGAAGAGTGGAAGCTTCGAGCCTGGATCCGCGGCGATCGGCAGTCCCGCTCGCACCATCAGCGCCGAAAGGCCGACCGCGGTGAGGGTCACTGTCTTGCCGCCTGCGTTCGGGCCGGAAACCACCAGCGCACGGGTTTCGTCGTGGAGCTCGAGGTCGTTTGCGACCACGTCCTTTCCGTTGAGCACCAGCAGTGGGTGACGAAGGCCTTTGATTTCCAACGGCCCGTCGGCAACTTGCAGATCGGGCGCCGAGGCGTTGAGGGCATCGCTGAGTCCCGCGGCGGCTTCAAGCTCATCGAGTCGCGCCGAAGCTTCGACGCCTGCCGCCAACGGCCCAGCGGCTTTCCCGACCTGAAATGAGAGCTCGCAGAGGACCTTGCGTTCTTCCTCGAGGACCAACGACTGCGCGATCGCCAGGTCGTTGCCGATGCCGATCATCTCGGTGGGTTCGACGAAGAGCGTTTGGCCCGATTGGCTCGCATTGTGGACGATGCCGGGGATTTCAGCGCGCGCGCTGGCGAGCACGGGCACGACATACCGTTCGTTGCGAACGCTGAAATAGCCTTCTCGCAGGTTCGCCGCGAACTTCTCGTCGTGAAGCAGCCGATCGAGGCGGCTCTTGATCGCCCGGTGAAGCCCTCGTGCTTGATCGCGTGCTTCTTTGAGAGCTGGGCTGGCGCGATCCGAAATCTCTCCACTGGGCTCGATCGATCGTTCCAGCCGTGTCGCGAGCGCTTCGAAGTCTGGCAGGGCTTTGGCGATCGCGTGCAGCCCTGGCAGTCGCTCTTTGCGCAGCTGAAGGGCTTCCGACGTTCGTTCGAAGGCGAAGAGCGCATGCGTCACCGCCAGCAGCTCGCGCGGCTCGAGCAGGGCGCCTTTCGATGCTCGATCGAGCGAGGGCCGGATCTCGATCAGCCCTCCAAGCGGAAGCAGCAGAGGCTCGGTGCGAAGAAGGCGGGCCTCGGCTGTCAACTCGAGCGACTCGAGCACCTCAGGCCGACCAGGAAGGAACGGGCGAAGCATCGCGCGGGCTCTGCCGGCCTCGGTTCGCGTGCGACTGGCGAGTGCGATCCGCACTTCTTCAAAGCGCAGCGCCTGGAGCGTGGCGTCAGACAGGTTCATTCTAGGGTCCGGGTGTTATCAGCTTTCGTAGCGCACGCGAGGACGGTGCGTCGCACCCGGTCTGACCTTGAGCATTCGCGCCGCGCACCTGCCTTTCACGCGGCAGCCGCGGGCGCCGCGCCAATGTGCTATCAATTTTAGAAATGCCGAGTGCGAGCCTCTGGGTGGCAATCGTCTGGCTTGCGAACTCGTCGTTGCCCGATTCAGCGCGGCTGCAACGCGCCCTCGCGCTTGAGCAACGCGACGAATCTGCCGCGCTGGCGGCTCTCGACGCGCTGGTGGTGTCCTTTCCCGATTGGATCCTTCCCCGACTCGAGAATGCGCGGCTTCGCCTCAAGCGCGGCGAAGGCCTCGACCGCGCGGAAGCACATCTCGAGGCAGCGCGCTCGTTCAATCCAGAGAATGCGCGCGCCCACTACCTGTGGGGGATGCTGATGGAAGAGCGCCGCAACGCCGCCGCTGCGATCGCGGCTTACGAAGTCGCGATCACCCTTCGTTCCGACTACAACGACGCGCGCTTCCGCCTGGCCGGCTTGCAATTCGCTCAAGGCGATTTCAACGCCGCCGCCGAGGCCTACCGGACGTTCGCAGCCGCTCATCCCGAGGCGATCGGAGCGCGACTGCAGCTCGCCCTTGCCGCCGAACGATCGGGTTCGATGAAGGAGGCCGAGCAAGAGCTCAAGAAGCTGTTCGGGGCGCCTGCGTCGAGGCAAATTGGCGGTCGAAGGCTCGCAGAATTCTATGAGCGTGCTGGCCACGCGGGGCAGGCGGCGAAGGTCCGTGCCGCGATTGAGCCCCCAACCCGAAAGCTCAGGGAACTCAAGCGCTCAGGCAGGTGAATCCTTGGCTAAGCTTCGGGGCTCATGCTCTTAACGATCGTCGCCTTTGTGCTTGTCGCTCCGCCTGTTCCTGCGACCCCAGAAATCCTGCAGGAATTGCGCGGCATCGAGAGTGCGGCGCTGCGCGGCAAAGTCGATGACTTGAGGATCACCTACCAGAACCAGGCGCGCAGCCGCCCGGCCGACGTCCTGCTTCGGGTGTACATCGCGTGGACAGTGCTTCCCTCGGATGATGCGTGGAATCAGCTGAAGGCGATCGCGGCGCTGAATCCCGAGAACCCCTGGGTACACCTGGGTATGGGGCGCACCTACACCGCTTGGAAGATGAGGGATCAGGCAAAGGCTGAGTACCAGACGATTCTCAAAGCCGATTCGAAGTTCTCCCCGGCAATTGCTGGGTTGGGCGATTTGATGCGGATTGAAGGAAATCTCGAAGGGGCTCAGACGCAGTACCGAGCGTCGCTTGCGTTGTTCGATGACCCTCGCGCACGCGGTGGGTTGGGGCTCACTTTGCTTCAGGCTGGGAAGGCGGCCGAAGCAAAGGTTGAGCTCGAGAAGGCCGTACGGGGCTGGCCCGATCAGCCCTCAGTGCTGCATGCACTGCTGAAGCTTCATCAAGAGGCGAAGGACACGAAGGCCGCGGCAGAGACCGCGATGCGACTGGCCGAGCTTCAGCCAAAGGATCCAGAGGTACGGAAAATCCTTGCAGACTTGCGATTCGATGAAGGGAACGCGGTCGAAGCCGCCAAAGAATACGAGAGGCTGTTGCGGGTCGCCGCTCCGACTTCCGAAGTGCTGGCTCGGCTACAGAAGCTGTACCTCGAGCTGAAGGATTTAGAAGGAGAAGAACGCACGCTGCAAGTCTATGCGGCGTTCGACAAGACGAACCCCGCTTCAAGCGTGCGGTTGGCAGAACTGGCTGAGGCGAAGGGCAATCACGAAGTCGCCGAAGGCCATCTGCTTGAAGCGATCGATCGCGACCCAACGAGCGCGGGTCCGCACCTGCAACTGGCGCGGCTTCGAGTCAAACGCGACGTGCTGTTCGAGGCCTTGAACGCCTACCGAACGGCGAGCACACTCGAAGGAGACGCCAGCGCCGCGGCGAAGCAAGAGCGCGCGGACCTCGAGAAGAAGCTCAAGCTGCCAGCCAAACCAGCCAAGGGCAGTGTCGATTCGATCTACAGCGCGGTCGCAAAAGGGCTCAACGACTTCTACCTCGAGCGAAAACGCAAAAACCCAACTCTTGCGGGCGAGCTCAAGCTTCG
>JANOHG010001038.1:0-4067 GCA_031406375.1 Archangiaceae bacterium
TCAGCGCGTTGAGGTAGGTCTCGGCAGCTTTCTTGGCGTCGGCATCCTGGCTGAACGCAGGCGCGGCGAAGAGTACGGCAGTCGCGACAAAGAGCGTTTTCATATTCCCCTTCTTAGTGGATTCTCTTCCACCATGAACCATGCACTTCTTTGTGTCTTGAGTCTGGCGACTGCCGATCTGGCGACTCGCCGCGATGCGGTCGTTGAGGTTGTGCAAAGGGCGTCTCCAGCGGTGGTCTACATCGGCACCGTGCAGTTGGTGGACGGCTTCCGGACGCGAAACCCCTTTCAAGAATTCTATTACGGCGAACGCGAAGAGAAGCGCGCCGTTGAGGGCCTCGGCAGCGGAGTGATCGTCGACCCCGTGGGTGTGATCGTCACCAACGAGCACGTCATCCGCGGCGCGTCGGAGATTCACGTCGTGCTGGCCGATGGTCGCCAGGTCGACGCCGAGGTGATTGGATCCGATGCGGACAATGATCTGGCGGTACTGAAGATCAATGTCAAAGGCCCGCTGCCCTATGCGACAGTCGGCACGTCGAGGGATCTGATGATCGGTGAGAAGGTGATCGCGATCGGATCACCGTTCGGGCTGAAGAAGACAGTCACCGCGGGGGTGGTCTCGGCGATCAACCGCAGCTTCAAGGCCGACGGCCGGACCTTCAACGACTTCATTCAGACCGATGCGTCGATCAACCCCGGCAACTCGGGGGGCCCACTGCTCAACATCGACGGCGAGGTGGTGGGCATCAACTCGGCGATCTTCGCGAGCGCGCAGGGCATCGGGTTTGCGATTCCCGCCGACAAGGTGAAGCGCATCGTCAGCGAGTTGGCCGCCTTCGGAAAGGTGCGCCCGGTGTGGATCGGAATCGATGTTCAGCCGCTGACCGCCGAATTGCGCCGCCGGCTGGGGTGGACGCGAAGCGATGGCGCGTTGGTCTCGAACGTCGACCCCGGCAGCCCTGCAGAGGTCGCGGGCGTTCAGCGGGGAGACATCGTCACCAACGTCGGGCCGACACCGGTTGAGGACGCGGAAGACTTCACGGTGCGCCTCAAGAGCTACCCGGTGAAGACCCCGCTGGGCTTGAGCGTGTTTCGCGGAGGGCAGACGATCGCCATCGGAGTGACTCCCGTCGAGTACCCCACCAAGCTCGCCGATGGCCTGGCGTGGGATCGCCTCGGCTTGCGCCTTAGGGAAGCCAAGGCGGGGATGGCGATCACCGCTGTTCGTCCTGGAACCGCGGCCGCGCGCATCGGGCTCGAGCCGGGCGATCTGATTCTTCGACTCAACAACCAGACCCTGGTCGGCGAACCCGCCTTTCGAGAAGCGCTGATTGGCGCTCGTTCGAGCCGCAGCGTCTTGCTGCTCGTGCAGCGTGGCCGCCGTGGTTACTACCTCACCCTGCCGTTCTGAATCACGATCCGCTGACCTGATTGCGAGTAGTTGACGTCTGCGGATTTCCTCGTACGGTCAATCAATGGCGATCAAGCGGTACCAGGCCCTCGGCCCCCTGTTGGCGGGTGAAGGGTCTCGGGCATTCATCGGGCTGGAAATCTCAAAAGACGGCCGTGCCGAGCCCGTGGTGTTGGTCTGGGTTCCGGAAGGAACCGAGAAAGATCCCGCTTTGCTCGAGCGAATCCGTAAGGAAACCGAGCACGCCGCCAAGCTCGATCACCCGAACATCGTTCGCGTTCACGGCTTCGCGGCGCTGGACGAAGGCTTTGCACGCGTCGTCGAGTTCGCCGACGGCGAGTCGCTGCGCAAGGTGCTCGAGGTGGCGAAGAAACTTCCTCCTCGCTTCGCGGCGAAGATCGTCTGCGATGCCGCCACCGGAGTGCACTACGCGCACGTCGCCGGCAATGACGATGGCGCGCCGCTGGTGCACGGAGACATTCGACCTGAAACGCTGCTGGTGTCATTTAACGGCTCGGTGAAGGTCACCGGCTACGGTGCCCTCGCGTTCGCGCCGCGGGAGATCGGCGGCCAGCGGGTGAAGGGGCGACGCGTCCACACTGCCCCCGAGCAGATCATCGGAGGCCGCGAGGCTCTCTCGATTCAGACCGATGTCTACCTGCTGGGCCTCACTCTTCACGAGTGCCTGACCGGCCTGGTGCCCTTCGCCGACCAAAACGACTTCTTCGATCAGGCGGTGCTCACGCTGCCGCTGCCGCCTCCACCTCTGGGCGAGGTGCCAGAAGCGCTCGAGAGGATCATCTACCGGGCGTGCGCGAAGAAAGTCCCCGAGCGCTTTCCGACCCCGCTGCAGCTGCGTGAAGAAATTGAGCGGGCGATTGGGGGCGCGCTTCCGACCAACGAAGAGTTGGCCGCCTTCCTCAAGAGCTACTTTCCCGACAGCGACACGGTTCGTGCTGCGCGACGCCAAGCGATCGACACCGGAATCGCCGACTACTCGCGCAAGGTCTGGTCGGAACGAAAGATGGACCCGATGTTCACGCCATCGGGTGGCACGCCCTTGTTGCCGGCGGTCAAGACGCCGGTGGCAATTTCGGTGGTAAGCGCGCAGCCCAAAGTGCCTGTCGTGCCGACCGCGGTCTCTTCACCTTCGTTGTCGGCCTTGCAGGACCTACGGAAGTCGCGCGAGAAGGTGATCCTCGTGCTTCTCGCGATGGTGGTGCTTGGCGCTGTGTGGTGGGCGGTGAGCAAAGCGAACGCGCCCCTTGCTCCTACGCGGGTCGAGCTGAAAAGCGTGCCTGACGCAGGCCCGGCAATCGCGATCGCGGTGCCCGAGGTGGTGGTGGTCGACGCGGGACCTGCCCAGGCGCAGATCGTGATCGACGCGGGGCCGGCGGGGCCCGAGATGATCACGGTGAAGATCGACGTCGACCCAAACGTCGAGCTCAGTCTCGAGGGGAAAGCGCTTGGCCGAACGCCTTGGGTGGGCCAGCTGACTCGGGGGCGAAAAGTGTTCCTGCTGGTGAACAAGGAGCTGGGAATCAGGACCTCGCGTGTGCTCACGCTGGGTCCAGGCGACACCGCCGACGAGAACTTCAAGCTCAACAGGGGCTTCGTGACGCTGAGAGCTCCGAATGGGGCGCAGGTGTTCATCAATGAACGCAGAATCGGGTCGGCTCCGATTCGAGGAGAGATCCCCGTCTACGAGGGATCCCACCGGATCACGGTCAAGGTCGGAAAGGCGCGCTGGAATGAATCGTTCAACCTCGCTGCGGGCCAGCGCATCAACTTCAACGTCGAGATGCAGTAGCGCGCGTCACCCACGCGCGGACTTTCGCTTCGCGATCATCTGCTCATAGCTGCGAGCAACGCTCTGCGAGAGAATCAGCAGTTCTCCGATGTCGGGAGGCGTGAACTCGTCGGCGCCCTGATCGACGTAGAGCAGGTGCACCGGCTTGCCCCGCACCAGCAAGGGCATCATCACCGCGGTGGTTGGAACTCCTCCACCCAAAAGCTTGTAGAAGTGCTCGGTACCCGGCCCGGGCTTCATCGCCCCGACGTAGTGAGAACGCGAGTCGCGCACGAGGCGAAACGAGCTCGGCTCTCGCAGTGACACCCCAATTCTACGCACCGCCTTCTTTCGGACGCCGTGCCCGGCGCCATGCCAGCCCGTCAGCATGTCGCCTTGTACCGACAGCAACAGCGCACGCCGGAACTTGCTCACCGCAAAGCGAAGAATGGTGCGGGCGATGTCTTCGCGATCGGCGCTCTTAGACAGCAAGGCCTGAGCGTCGGCGAAGTTGAGCGGCACAATCGGCGGCTCAGGGATCGCGAGCGGCGCCGAAACCTGCCCCAGCGGTTCGACGATGCGCGGGCTCGACATCGACGGTTCGTCGATCACCTCGACGCCTTCGATTGTCTCTTCGTCTTCGTCGCCTTCGTGGTTCGCCGCCTCCTTCGCATAGAGCTGCGCGAAGTCGTCTTCGTTGATCAGGTCCTTTACTTCTGCGGGCACCGGTTCGCCCGACTGCTTTCGCGTCGACGGGCGCAGCGTGTTCATGTCGATCGGGCGAAGCGGCCTGAACGCCTTGAAGTGCTTGCGCAGCAGCTGGTTCAACCGAAACTCGGGGACCACCACCGGCACGACGCGCTT
>JANOHG010001076.1:0-1178 GCA_031406375.1 Archangiaceae bacterium
CGCGCTCGATGATCCGCGCGGGTTGAACGGAACAGTGACGATCGACGATGCCGCGCTGGCTTTCCTCGCCCAGATGGCGGCCGGCGACGCGCGGCGGGCGATCACCGCGCTCGAGGTTGCCGCACACCAGGGTGGAACGCACATCGACAAGAAGACCGCCGAGGAAGCGGTGCAACAACGAACGCTGCTCTACGACCAGGCCGGCGAAGAGCACTTCAATGTCGTCTCGGCGTTCATCAAGTCGATGCGTGGCTCGGATCCCGACGCCGCCGTCTACTGGATGGCCCGAATGCTCGAGGCAGGTGAAGACGTGCGCTTCGTGCTGCGCCGAATGGTGATCTTCGCGAGCGAGGACGTGGGCAATGCCGACCCGCGGGCGCTGCAAGTGGCGGTCAGCGCCCTTCACGCCGTCGAGCTGATTGGGCTCCCAGAAGGGATTTTCGCGATGACTCAGGCGGTCACCTACCTGTCGATGGCACCCAAGGCCAACACCACGCTGACGACCTACGCGCGGGTGAAAGAAGCGGTGATGAAGCAAGGCCCCCTTCCCGTACCGCTGCGTCTGCGCAACGCTTCGACGAAGTTGATGAAGTCGCTGGGCTACGCAGCGGGCTACCAGTACCCGCACGACTTCGAAGGGCATGTCGTGCCGGGCGAGTCGTACCTGCCCGAAGGCCTTCGCAAAGAGCGCTTCTACCAGCCGTCGCAAGCTGGCGAAGAGAAGGCACTCGCGCAGCGGCTCGAGGAATTCCGCAGCGCCCGCCCGCCCAAAGAGCCTGGCGAAGACGGCTGAGAGGCGACTTTTAGTTCGCGCGAGGCGTGATCGGAGTTGGGGTCGGTGCGAGCGCGATCTGGTTCCGCCCTTCACGTTTCGCGGAGTAGAGAGCGTCGTCGGCGGTTCGAACCAGCGCGTCCGCCGAAGTGATCTCAAGGTTGGGGTAGATTGAAATCCCCAGCGATGCGGTGATGCTTTGTGCGTGAAAATCGAGTGATGCCAGGCTCGATTGCACCCGCCCGGCCACTGTCATCGCGCCGCTGAGCTTCGTCTTGGGCAACAGCAGCGCAAACTCTTCTCCCCCGTAACGCGCGATGAAGTCAGTCTCGCGGACGCAGTGGCGAAGCATCTCGGCAACATCGCGGAGCACGACATCGCCCTCTGGGTGGCCAAAGGTGTCGTT
>JANOHG010000103.1:0-2363 GCA_031406375.1 Archangiaceae bacterium
CTTCGCCTTGGCGTCGGTAGTGGTGATCCGCTCGTGCTCGATGAGCGCGTTGGCGAGGTTGGCGAACAGCGCCCGCCGGTGCGCGGCGGTGCGACTGAACTTTCTTCCTCGATTGCGATGACGCATCTTGAACCTCGACTACTTCTTCAGATCTTTCGGCGGCCAGCTGTCGAGCTTCATCCCGAGGCTCAGGCCCATCTCCGACAAGATCTCTTTGATCTCTTTCAGCGACTTGCGGCCGAAGTTCTTGGTCTTCAGCATCTCGGCCTCCGAGCGCTGCACGAGATCGCCGATCGTCTTGATGTTCGCCTGCTGCAGGCAGTTCGCCGAACGAACTGAAAGCTCCAATTCGTCGACCGATCGGAAGAGGTTCTCATTCAGCTTGGTCTCCTCTCGCGGTGCGTCGACCACAACCGGCTCTTCGGTTTCATCGAAGTTGATGAACACCGTCAACTGCTCCTTGATGATCTTCGCCGCGAACGCAACGGCGTCTTGCGGAGTTACCGAGCCGTCCGTCCACACTTCCAACGACAGCTTGTCGAAGTCGGTCTGCTGACCGACGCGCGCATTGGTTACCTGGTAGTTGACCTTGCGAACCGGCGAGAAGAGCGAATCGATCGGAATCGTACCCAGTGGAGTGCCCTGCAACTTGTTATTCATCGCTGGCACGTAGCCACGGCCGCGACGGCAGGTGAGCTCCATGCGCAGCTTTCCGCCTTCGGCCACCGTGCAGATGTGGTGGCCGGGGTTGAGAATCTCGACCTGGTCGTCGGTGATGATGTCGCCTGCCTTCACTTCCTTCGGGCCCTCGACCTCAATCTTGAGGACCTTGGGCTCGTTGGTGTGCATGCGAAGCAGCACTTCCTTCAGGTTCAACACCACATCGGTGACGTCCTCGGAAACTTCCGAGATGGTGGTGAACTCGTGCTCGACGCCATCGATCTTCACGCTGGTGATCGCGGCGCCTTGAAGCGACGAGAGCAACACACGACGAACCGAGTTACCGAGCGTCGTTCCAAAGCCGCGCTCGAGAGGCTCAGCCACGAACTTGCCGTAGGTGTTGGTGAGCGAGTCAGCGTCAACCTCGAGCTTTCGAGGCTTGATGAGATCTCGCCAATTCTTCGCATTGAAATTCTCAGCCATTGGGTACCGCTCCTTGATCACGAAACGCCACCGACATACCCGCCGAAAAGGCGGGAGGGCGCGTCGTAAAATTGTTGGACAACGAACTTTGGTTACTTCGAGTAGAGCTCGACGATCAGCTGTTCCTGGATCGGCATCGTCAGGTCCTCGCGATTCGGAACCGACTTCACCGTGCCCTTGAGCGCCTTCTTGTCGACTTCAATCCACTGGGGAATACCGCGGCGATCAACAGTCTCAATCGCTTCCTGAATCCGCAGCACCTTCTTCGACTTGTCGTGAACTTCAATGACCGTTCCGGGCTTGACCGAGAAGCTGGGGATATTCACCCGCTTCGCGTTCACGGTGAAGTGACCATGCCGTACCAGTTGGCGTGCCTCACTGCGAGTGTCTGCAAAACCCATTCGGAAGACGACGTTATCCAGACGCAGCTCGAGCTGCTGAAGCAGGGTCTCACCCGTCTTGCCTTTGGCAGACGCAGCGCGATGAAAATACCCGCGGAACTGGCTCTCGAGCAGGCCATACATGCGCTTGACCTTCTGCTTCTCACGCAACTGCACCCCGTAGCCTGAGAACTTCACCCGACCCTGGCCGTGTTGGCCTGGCGGATATGGCCGGCGCTCAATCGCGCACTTGTCCGTGTAACAACGGTCGCCCTTCAGGTACATCTTCAAATTCTCGCGCCGGCAAATGCGGCAGACGCTGGCAGTGTATCGAGCCAAAGTGGTGATCTCCTTAAAGTGTGTTGGAAGTCAGACGCGGCGCCGTTTCGGCATCCGGCATCCGTTGTGGGGAATCGGGGTCACGTCGCGAATGAGCGAGATCTTCAGGCCTGCCGCCGCGAGCGCTCGAAGCGCCGATTCGCGACCCGCGCCTGGCCCCTTCACGAGCACCTGCACGTTCTTGAGCCCATGCTCCATCGCCTTCGCTGCGGCGTCGCCCGCGGCAACCTGCGCGGCAAACGGCGTCGACTTGCGTGAGCCTTTGAAGCCACGTGCGCCGGCCGAAGACCAGCTGATCACGTTGCCCGAGACGTCACAGATCGTGATCAACGTATTGTTGAACGTCGACTGGATGTGAACGATCCCGTTGAGGATGTTCTTCTTCGACTTCTTCTTCTTCTTGTCGGCCGCGGTGAGCGGCGCGCCGTCAGCGCCGGCGGCAGCAGCAGCCGGTGCAGCGGGAACTGCGGGGGCGTCTTTGACAGTCTCTTCAGCCATGGT
>JANOHG010001160.1:0-3048 GCA_031406375.1 Archangiaceae bacterium
GCACAGAAAGCTTCGGCTGCACGGTTGAAGAAACTAACGAACTGCTGTGCAAAGCACCCGCCTATACTCGGCAGCCCATGGCGACTTCCGACCGACGTGGTTTTCTGAAAGTTCTTGCAGGGTTCTTCGGCGCGGCAATCGCGGCGATTGCGACGCTTCCCGTTCTTGGAACAGCGCTCACTCCGCTGCTTCGCAAAAAGGAGGCCGACGCCAGCCTGATAAAGGCGGTAGCCGAGAAAGACCTGATCGTCGGAATTCCCCGGCGGGTTGAGCTCACCGCGGTGGTGATAGACGGCTGGACTCGCGCGGTCGGAGTCGTCGGCGCAGCCTGGTTGCTGAAGAAACCCGATGGTTCGATCAGCGCGCTTTCGAGCGTCTGCCCTCACTCGGGTTGCAGCATCGGGCAGAAGACCAAAGAGACCTACGGTTGCCCTTGTCACGCCTCGGCATTTTCATTCGACGGCACTCCGCTGGAAGGGCCGTCGCCTCGAACGATGGATCCACTTCCCGTCGAGGTGAAAGATGGGACGGTGTTCGTGAAGTGGCTGCGCTTCAAGGTCGGCGTCAAGGAAAGGCGGCCGGCCTGATGCTGCGCTCGGTACTCAGGTGGGTCGATGCACGAACGTCGCACCGTGCAGCGTTCAATTCCATTCTCGAGTCGCCGCTGCCAGGAGGCGCCCATTGGGCGCGAACCTTCGGGGCGCTCGTCATCATCCTCTTCGCTGTCGAGGCGCTCACCGGCATTGGCCTGTCGGCTTGGTACGCGCCAACCACCACCGACGCTTGGGCCAGCGTTCACTTCATCCAGCATCAGCTGACCCTGGGCTGGCTGCTTCGGGGCATTCACCACGCGACGGCCCACGTCTTGATTGTGGTCGCGATCCTCCACGTGTTGCAGGCCCTGCTGTGGGGTGCGTGGAAAGCCCCACGTGAGCTGAGCTGGATCGCCGGGCTTGTCGGGCTGCAAGTGCTGATTCTCATTTCGCACACTGGCTATTTGCTGCCTTGGGATCTGCGCAGCTACTGGGCGACGCAGGTGTTGGTCGGAATCGCGGGCAACCAACCGATTGTGGGCGAGTTCGCGGCGCGAGCGATTCAAGGTGGAACGGAGGTCGGAAACACCACGCTGACCCACCTGTACACGCTGCATGTGCTTCTCACGCCAGGGCTCTTTGCCGCTGCGGTCGCAGTGCACTCTTGGCTCAAGCGAAACCACGGAGAGCTCGCACCGCCGGGGATGACGGCAGAGCTCGCCGCCGAAAAGGCACAAACGTATTTTCCTCACCAGCTCGTGCGCGATCTCGCGGCCGGAACCGTGGTGTTGTTGGGGATCGCGCTTTGGGTATGGCGCGAAGGCGGGGTCGAGCTGGGCGCTCCTGCGGACCCGTCGGTCGAGTACGTCGCCCGCCCCGAATGGTACTTCTTGCCGATTTTTCATCTGCGCCACTGGTTCACCGGCTCGACCGAGTTCCTCGCCACGACAGTGATCCCCGGAATTGCGGTGACCTGCCTTGCGGCGCTGCCCTTCTTCTACGAGAAGCTGGCGCCCCGGCTGAAGAACGCCGAAAAACTGTTGGTGGGTGGCTCGCTGTTCGGATTCGCGATCGCGCTTTACCTTGGCGTATCGACGGCGCTGGCGGATGCAAACAACACCGAAGAGCTGAAGATCAATGCGAAGGCCGATGTCTGGGCGAAGCAGGCGCAGCAGTTGGCGATGATTGGCGTGCCGGTGACTGGCCCCGCGACGCTGTACCAGAACGATCCTCACCTCTGGGGCGAGAAGATCTTCGAACGGGATTGCGTCGCCTGTCACGCCAGGGGCGATACCAAGCCGTACGAAGGGGCCGTTTGTCTCGACGGGTACGCCTCGCGCACCTGGCTGAAGAAGTTTCTGCGCAAGCCAGACGCGGCGCACTTCTTCGGCAACACGAAGATCGACGAGATGGACGCCTTCGACGGAGACGCTGAGCAACTCAACGCAATCGTCGAGTTCCTCTATCTGCAAAGTGACAAGCCCGATGCCGACCCCAAGCTCGCGGCTGAAGGTGCGGTGCTGTACGAAAAAGAAGGATGCGCCGAATGCCATGCGTTGGATGGAATTGGAACGGGTACGGCGCCCGACCTCAAGGGTTGGGCAAGCGAGGCATGGCTCACCCTCTTCATCCGTCGGCCGGGCCACGACCGCTTCTACGGCAAGCTCAACGAAATGGACGAGTTCGACACCGACAAGCTCAGCAAGGTCGAACTGCAGCGCGTGGTGGGTTGGCTGCGCACCCAGTCAGATGAAAATGCCGACTTCTGAATGCTTTTGTGAATCCTCTATCTGGCGTTACCGTCTGACCCCCAACCTTAAGTTCAACCGGAGGCTGTTCCAGATGAAGCTGCTTCGCGCCGCATTGCTGATCTCGTTTTCGTTTACCGCTGTCGCTCAGGCCGACACCATTCCTGAAATCTGGAAGGCAAAGTGCAAGAGCTGCCACGGTGAAGGCGGCAAGGCCGACACCAAGCAAGGCAAGAAAGAGAAGATTGAAGACATGACCGTCGCCGCCTGGCAAACCGAATGGACGGACGAGAAGATGAAGGCAATCGTCCTCGATGGTTCGAAGGACAACAAGAAGATGAAGCCCTTCAAGGACAAGCTGTCAGTCGAAGAAGTCGAAGGTTTGATCAAGCACATCAGGGGTTTCAAGCCTTGAATCGGCGTCTGCTGCGGGTCGTCGAACGGGACATGAGAACGCTCTTCTTCGCCGCGCTGTTCGCCACTGGCTTTTCGTTGGCTAAGCCTCAATTGCCGATCGTTGAGCCTGCGCTCACGCTGCTATCGGCCGAGGGCAACGATGGAGGGAAGAAGAAAAAGGACGAAGAAAAGGAAGAAGACTACGCGCTGTCACCGACGAGCGTGACCGCAGCTATTTCTTGAAGAGGTCGGCTTTCAACACGACCTCAGATCCGGCCGGGACCTTCAGCGTCACCTTCCTGTTCACGCCGAGCTGAGAATTCTTGAGCGTGAAGGTGGCGCTGCCCGGCGGGACCTCAACTGGGTTCTTG
>JANOHG010001205.1:0-5609 GCA_031406375.1 Archangiaceae bacterium
CAGAGTCGAAGCTGTTTTGAATCAGCTCGCGGTAGAAAGCGAACGGGTCGCTGAACTGATGGACAAGCTCGTCGAGAAGATTGGTCGCGGGCCTGCCAGTCATCGCGGCGCAGCTTAGGCGGGCCGTTGATCGCCGGGCGCTGCTTTCGCCTGCTACTTCGAGCGAATGATAATCGATGCGCTCAGCGATTTCAGATGGGCCTGCAGTAACGCGTGAAGGTCGCCCGGACAACACAAGCGCCGCTCGCGCGAGACGTGATAGCCAAGCGCGGCGCGTCGCTGAAGCGCCTGGGTTCCGACGTCGAGTGAGAAGAAGGGGTCGACGCTGACGTCAGCCGCGACGAGGTTCGCCGCCCGCTCGAGGACGAGGTGAAGCACGCCTGTCACGGGTCTGGCGCTCAGGAACCCTCGTAAGGGCAGCAAATCGGTCGGCACCAGGTTCGGCGCCTCGAAAGGCCCCAGCTGCCCCATCGCCACTTCGCTGACCTCGACGCCTTCAAGAGCCTTCAGTTGCAAGTAGGCCTGCTCGGCATTCTCGGCACACGCGCCTTCGAGCGCGAGGTGCAGCGGATCCTTCACCCGTGCCTGTTCGGCCTTGTCGACCGACAGCCAGCGACCCGTAGCGTCAGACAAGGACATTGTGTAGCGCACTGGGCAACCCAGAGCGCCCACCCAGCGATCGTGCACAAGCAGAAACCGTCGTGGGCCGGGCCCCTTCGACACCAGCAGCGCATGGGTCGACACCCGCGTGGGCAGATCGGATGCGGCCAGAGCAGTTGACCAGCCGTGCGACTTGCGACTCACCTTTGCGCCGTGATCGCGCAGGAAGCGGGTGGCGACGTCGCGCATCGCGGTGAGCTTCTCGAGCGCTTTGACAGAGGGCAAGCCGCTGAGCCCGCTGACCATCACCTCGGCTTGCTCCTTCTTCGGGGTAACCCGCGCACAAAACTCGAGCAACTGAAGCACCCGCGACGCATCGGGGTAGAGCGCGCCGGGCCGAGCGATGCGAATCAACCGGCTGAGCAGCGCGCACCATTCAACCGCCTTTGCGCCTTCGAGGGCCTTCATCTGCGGCGCCTTTTTAGAGCTCGCTTTTCTTTCGCGCCTTCGTCAATCCATACAAAGACAGGCGGGTCACCAGGGTGCGCCGCGAGACACCCAGCAATTCGGCGGCGCGGGTCTGGTTGCCGTCGCATTTCTCGAGCGCCTCGAGCACCGCACGCTTCTCGGCGGCCTCGCGTTCATCGCGAAGGTGGGTGCCCGACGACGCGGCACCGGTTGCCGCGCCGGTTTTACCCAAAGACAGCGCAGCCGCGGTGATAGGCCCTGCATCTGACAGCAGCTCGGCGCGGATGATCACGTTGCGCAGCTCGCGGATATTGCCTGGCCAAGGCCACGCCTTCAGCGCAGCAATCGCATCTGCAGCGAATTCGCGTGTTGGCCTGCCATCCTTGTTCGCCGAATCGGCGGCGAATGCGCGCGCCAGCGGCTCGATCTCGGCAACGCGATCGCGCAGCGGAGGAATCAACACCGAAATGCCGTTGACCCTAAAATAGAGGTCTGCTCGAAACGCACCACGGGCGACTTCGGCCTCGAGGTCCCGGTTGGTCGCGAAGACGAACCGAACGTCGATCGGCTCGCTCATCAGCCCGCCGACCCGCATCACGGCGCGTTCCTCGAGCACGCGCAGCAGCTTGGCCTGGATTGAAGGGGGAATCTCGCCCACCTCATCAAGCAGCACCGTGCCGCCCTTTGCAGTCTCGAGCAGCCCCGGCTTCGTCTTAATCGCGCCGGTAAAGCTGCCTTTCTCGTGACCGAACAATTCGCTCTCGAGAAGTGACTCGGAAAGCGTGGTGCAGTTCAGCTTCAAGAACGGGCCAGCAGCACGCTTGCTGCGCCGGTGCACCTCGGCCGACAGCACTTCCTTGCCACTTCCTGTCTCACCCAGCAGCAGGACGTTGATGTTGCTTGGCGCGATTCGATCAATGAGTCGGTAGATCGCAGCCATCGCGTCATCGCGCACGACGAAGCCCGGAGCCGGCGCTGCAGCAGGGCGAGCGCAGGCCGCCAGCAGCTCTTCAGCGGTGGTACCGTCGCGCGGAGCAGCCGAAGCCCCTGCGCGAACGCGGGCGCCCGCAGCCACCAGCTTCGCCGACAACTTCTCGATCAGCCGTTGACCTTCTTCGGGCGATTTGCCGTGTGCGAGCACTTCGAACTGACCCGGCCCAAAGCTCGCGACCACATCAGACGCGGCAAGCTCTACAGACAGCACGTCTTGCGCGATGCCCGGCGCCGCGACCACCTGGATCCGCAGCAATGCGAATGGGGCGGCGGCTTTTCCAATCTCGTCGACGAAGTGCGCGTGGGTGATCAGCGTCCACGGCCGGCTGCGGTCCGACAGCTCGTCGTGCTGCAGCACCACCAACGTTTTGCCGAGCTCAATCGTGTCTCCGGCACTGAGGGCGACGGTTTCGTTCGCGTCGAGCCGGCGGCCGCGAACGACGGTTCCATTGGCGCCGCCCAGATCCTGCACCGTGACCTGCTCACCGAGGTGCAGCGTCGCGTGACGTCGCGAGGCTGAGATGTCATCGAGGCGAATCTCGGCTGCGTCGTCACGCCCCAGGGTGACCGCCCCCGTCTTCGGCAGTGCGTGCGAAGAGCTTCCTTCCTCGGAAACGACCACCAGCCGCCACCGATTGGGGCGTGAAGAAGGCGGCTTGCTCTGAAGTCGTTCGGTGGGGAGCTGCGAGCGCGACATTGCGCGAACCTATACGACAGTCTTGAAGCCCGTGGGTGCTTCGACGCTGAGGAATTCAACGCCGGCTGACGGTGACCTTCGCGGTGCCGCCGGCAAACTGAAGCCGATTTGCCAGCGCCTCGGCGTCAGCGGCAGGCGCGCCTTTGATCACCACCCGAGGGGTGTGTTCCACCAGATCCTTCGCCGCCTTCAAGCCCAGGCCTGTCGCCTCGCGAACAATCTTGATCATCGCAAGCTTGTTGGGCCCACAGGCTTCGAGCGTTACCGTCGACCCGCGCGCTTGCCCCTTCGCACCGGTTTTTCTGGCGGGACTCGCCCGTGCGTTGGTTCCGGCTTCACGCGATTTCGCAGCGCGGCTCGACTCACCGGGTCGCGCAGAAAATGGGACCACGACCGCAGTGGCGCCGGCTTGGCGGAGCTTCCCCGCGAACACCTCGGCCTGGGCCTGCTTGATTTGCTGCTTCACGATCGTGGGCGCCCGCTCGACGACTTCCTTCGCTTCCTTGAGCCCAAGGCCAGTGACGTCTCTGAGGACCTTGATGACTGAGAGCTGGTTGGATCCCACCGAACTCAACTCGACCGCGTACGTCGGATCGGCGACCGAAGCGGACGCAACGAGCAACGAAGCCAATCCAGCGAGGCGTGAAAAGCTCAATGAGACGCCGCAGTCGGTTGGGGCAGATAGACTGAAAACGGAGCGACGCTCTTCGGCGCGAGGGTAACCTTCACGGTTTTGTCGCCCGCGCGTACACCCAGAACTTCGGCGCCCTGCACCTGGGTACGCGTCACGATCGAAGAGAACGGAATTCGCAGCGTGGGGTGGCCAGGTCTAAAAGCCCAAGAAGTGTCGAGGTAGATCGCCTGCGAATCCCACCCGATGGCGAGCACATCGCGATACCGAGCAAGATTGATTCGCGCGAACTGGCCTGCAACCCGGTTGGCGAGTGGCGGGCCTTCGTGGCGATGGTGGCTGGCGAGCGTCGACCACCCGAATCTAGAAACCAACCAGAGGGTAAGACACCAGACGCTTGCAAAACAGGCGAGTCCGAGGGGAATCGCGATCAAGACGGGCGTCATGTTGCCGCCTCGAGCGACTCGAACGAACGTCGCAGCGCTAAGGTCAATTCCTCATCCGACCATGGGCGAAACAACTGTGCCGAGGCGTTGATCAGAATGCCGACGAGAAACTCGGTCGTGTTGTCCACGGGCGACAGCAGCACCACTTTGAAGTCGGGGCGCTGCGCCTGAATCGCGGCGATCTGCAGCTTGGCTTCGTCGGTGAGGCTGCCGCTGTCGACGACGAGACCGTGCGGCGCCGGCACTTCGCTCAGCGCGCTGACCACGTTCTGCCGAACCAGCGCAGTCAGCTGGCGACCATCGATCAGCCGTGCGAGGCGCACGCGAACTTTCGCTTCGGGCTCCACCACCACGATCCGATTGATGATTCCCGGCACTTCTCCACGCGACAGCCTCTCGCGCAGCGCATGGCGGGCGACGCGCCGTAGAATCAACTGCTCGACCAACGACGCCAGCACGAAGGTGTCGAACGGCTTAGTGAGATACGCGTCGGCGTCCAGTTGCTGCATCTCGTTCGCCGACTCACGCGACGAGAATCCCGTCATCATCACCAGCGCGACGTCTTGGCTCTTGGCGCGCGCTGCCCGCGCGACGTCGAGGCCGCTCTTGCCAGGCAGATTCTTGTCGGTCACCACCGCGTCGAAGGGCGCGCTCTCGATCATCAGCAGCGCCTCTTCCGCGGTGGCAGTGGAGACGACGTGAAAGCCACAGGATTGAAGCCCGCGGGTGAGCACCGTTCGAATCGTCGCCGCATCTTCGACCAACAGCACCCGTTGTGGCTTGGCGGTGATCGAGGGTGCTTCGTCCGAAGGCGATGCTGCCGACGTTATCCTCAGCTCGGTCTTCGCCCATGGCAACCGCAGCGGGTCGGCCGCATCGACGATCGCCACCTCGCCTCCCGCCGCTTCCATCAGTCGGCGCGCGATCGACAGCCCTAGGCCGCTGCCCTTCTCATAGGGCTTGGTGGTGAACCGTGGTTCAAAGACGCGCTCGGACTCGGCGGCAGCAATTCCGCCCCCTTCGTCACTGACCCGAACATCGACCCGGCCATTCCCCTTTGCGCTTGGCATCACGCGAACGCAGAGTCGGCCGATACCGCCTTGGCTCTCAATTGCGTCCAACGAATTGGTCAGCACGTTGATCACCGCGTGCGACAACCCGCTGGCAGTCCCGTAACCCAGGGTCTGCCCTATTGGCAGCTGGCTGATGAACTGCGTTCCGAGTTTTTGCAGTCGCAGCATGCACAGGTCGATCGCCTGATTGACGACGGGCCCGATGTCGAACCGGGTGACGGGGTCCTGTTCGGGCGAGAGCAGCAACTCATACGAGGCGAGCAGATCCTCGAGGCGCTTCACCTGCCCCTGAATCATCGGCCATTCTGCCTGGCGAAGAAGGTCTTCGCCCATCGCCTTCTGCACCAACTGCATGCCGAGCTTGATGCCCATCAAAGGGTGCCGGATCTCGTGGATCAAGCCAGCGGTGAAGAGGTCCGGCGTGTCGTTCATAACCATTGGTGCCAAAGACTAACCTGCGAGTGCATCGACCAACTCCTGAACAACTGTGCCTACCGTTCGATTCGAAGTCACACATTGGCGCCGCGCCTTCGAATACAGGGGCTCACGTTCCTTTAGCCGCCGCTTCAGCTCGCTCATTGCGCGGGGTCGATTCTGCATCGGGCGCAAGTCTCCTTGCTTGACGACCCGATTCCAGTGTTCCTCGGGCGTCGCCTTGAGCCAGACCGTTTGCGTGCGCGCCAGCAGCAGCGCGAAGGCGT
>JANOHG010001252.1:0-2281 GCA_031406375.1 Archangiaceae bacterium
GGCTGGTCGACGTCCCAGGAGAACGGGGCGAGAATGCGCGCAAGCTCGATCATGTGCTGCGGGGAATCGCAGAGGACTTCGCGAGTTTCTCCAAACGGCTGCTCGAGGCGCGGGCAGCCAGGTCGTAGCAGTCGGAGCAACCGATGCTTGGTCCAAAGCTCAACGAAATCCGTGAGCGACTTGATGCGGTGAAAGCAGGAAAGAGCATCGAGCAAAATCTGTTTAGGCGGGCGCGCGCGATGTTCGAGCGCGAAGAAGGCAGTGAGAAGCGCCAGAGTCTGCGAGAGCTCGACCGAGATTTCGATCGTGCGGGCGTCCACACCTCAGCCGACGCAGGGTTGTTGCGCGCGCTCGGGAAGATGAAAGGAAAGCTGGGCGCGCTCGCAGAAGGGTTGGCAGGCCGAGCCCAAGGCGCGCTGGTCGAGTTCGAGCAGGCGGTGCGGCGCACCGAACGGATGCTCGCCGCGCAATCGCTTCCGCCTGGGTGGGTGACCGCGCTCGATGCCGATTTCGTTCGCCTCGCCCGGATCGTGAAGGTGGCGGATCTGTTCGCTCGCACCGCTGCCGATGCAGAGTCTTCTGTTGGCTTTGAGGTGTTTGCGCGCCCCGACCGCGATTCGCTGCCGCCGGTGAGCACGCGGTTGGCGGTGGCAGAGTTCTGGGCGACGCGCGCCCAAAACAACCTGACCGACGTGGCTCAAAAGCGGCGCGATCTCGACCTCGCGCACGAGCTGTTGCTTCGGGTCAGCGCAGGCGCGCCGGGCGATCGCGGTCGCGTGCGTCAAATGCGAATGGAAGTCGGCGCTGCGCGCGATCGGGTGAGGGCGTCACCTGTGGTTCGGTCGCTGCAGGACCTCGCGCGGCATGTTCGGCACACAGCGCGGCGGGATCCACGAACGGCTTACCGTTCACTCAAGGCGTTGTATGAGCGGGCAATCGAAGCAGGCGACGCCGAGCTGGCACAGGTCGCGCGTGGCGCGGTTGGTACGATGCTTCCTGTGGGTCTCGAGCTGAAGCCCTTGATCGAACAGTCGCGGCTGAAGCAACAGTTGGGGTGGAAGGAGCACAGCCGCGCAGGCGAGGGCGTGGAGAAGATTGAGAAAGTTCTCGCAGGTGGGAAGCAAAGCGCCGACGCCTTGGCTGATGTGCTCGTGCAGCTCGCGTTTGATCTCGACGAAGAGAAGCTCGAAGTGCTCGAGCTGGCCTCGGGTTGTGCGCGATTCTTCGATGTCGAAGACACCTTGAGCGAAGAGCTGGTCGAGGCCGAGTTGTCGCAGACGCGCCCAATTCAGCGGCGGGTGAGCCACCCCACGCAGACGATGAGCTACGAATTCACCAACAGCCTCGATGAGCTTCACAACTTCGTGATTCAGAGCCCCAGCATGTTGCTCTACGACCTGGCGTCAAGCCGGCAAACGGTGCGGGCCTACCTGGAAGAAGAGCCGCCGCGGCAGTCAAAGCGCATCAAGAAGACCGCGGTACGCGTCTACGTGCTCGACGCGTCGGGCTCGATGCATGGGCCCCGTTCGCGCTTTCGCGATGCGATTTTGGTAGCCGAACTCAATGGCTTGCGGGTCAAGGCACGCCAGGGGGTTCCTTTCGATCCGTTGTACTTTTCGTTCTTCAATGACTCGCCCACCGAGCTGACGCGCATCGACAACGGCCCAGAGGCGACCCGGCAGATTGAGAAGCTGTTCCGCCACTCGCCTGCCGAAGGCCAGACCGACATCTCGCTGGCGCTGATGTCGTCGTTCGAGTCGATTCTCACCGCGCAGGGCAAGGATCCCTATCTGTCGCGCGCCACGGTGGTGCTGGTGACCGACGGCGAGGACGCAGTGGATCTCGCGCTGGTGCGCAAGGCGCGCAAGCCGTTCGAAGGGCTCGACATTTCGCTGTCGTTCATTTCTTTGGGCGAAGAAAACCCTGACTTGAAGTCGTTGGTGATTGAGCAGCGCAACGTCGGTGGGCGCGCATTTTACCACCACCTTTCAGACGCCGAGATTGGCGTCGCGCGCACCGAGTTCGATTCGACGTGGCGCACGCTGCTGCCGTCGGAAGTACCTGCCACCGCCGGGGCGCTCGAGGCGCTGCTGCCGCACCTCGAAGCCCTCGAGCAGATAGCGGCAGGCAGGCCCGCCACCGTTCCTGCCCGTGCCGACGGTCAGTTCGAGACCCTCTTTCCAGCAGCGGCGACACAGCCGCCCTCACCCGTGGAGCCTCGACCAGATCCGCTGGATCTCTCCCACCCGCTTCACCTTCCGCTACAACGCGCGCGGCCACC